>NZ_JBFAOF010000353.1:0-6886 GCF_040675125.1 Spirillospora sp. NPDC049652
CAGGCGGCCGGCCAGGACGAGCGGTACGCCACCCCGGCCGCGTCCGGCCCCTCCGACCCGGGTCCGGACGGCGGCAAGGGCACCCCGCTCGGCGGGAACCTGCTCGGCCCGCTGACCAAGCTGCTCAACGGCCTGAAGCCGGAGCAGGCCCCGCCGGCCGCCCCGCCCGCCGCCCCGAACGGCCAGGGCGGCTACGGGGCCGGTCAGGGCGCGTACGGCAAGGGCCAGGGCCGTCCCGGCCGCCAGGGCTCGAACGGCGGCCAGGGCAACTACGGCGGCCAGGGCGGCTACGGCGAGCAGGGCGGCTACGGCGACATGTACGGCAGCGCGGCCCGGCGGGCCACGCCGAGCGAGGGGCTCGCCGAGGCGCCCGCGCCGCTGCCGCTCCCGCTGGTGGGCGACGTGCTCAAGAAGCTGAACGGCGGGTCCGCCCCGGCGAACCTCACGATGCCGAACGTCGCGCGCATGCGGTCGGCGGCCTCCTGACCACCCGCCTCGTCCACCCCTGACCAGTCCGAACGGGACGTCCGCGCCGCACCGGCGCGGGCGTCCCGTTCGCATGTCCGGGGAAGGCGAACCTCACCGTGGAGACAGTGAATTACATCGTTGTTATCTTGCCGAGATAGCCCCACGCCGTCTTTACGCAGCGCACTAGATCCACTTCATAGTGACAAAATCGTGGTGACAAAGCCCACAAAGCCAAGGCTTTTGCTTGCTTAAAGCGGAAGACGCCGTACGGTCAAGGACTTGTGTGCGGCCCCCACGTGAGAGCACTGGGTCACTCCAACTGAAGATGGCCGGGAGCCGCACCGCCGGACGTCCGATCCGCACAGTCGCGGACGCGTCGAACCACCGGTGCCGAAGAGCGGGCCACGAGGCGGAGAACCCCTCGTGACGTGAAGATCCCGCCCGGCGCACGCCGCCAGGACGAAGTCGTCGTCATCCAGACACGGAATCCGCCATGGGCGTGCGCGCGCGAACGCGGCACACCGGGCGTCCGGGGTTCTGTCCCCGATCAAAGGACTTCTCCGTGGGTAAGCATCGCCCCAGGTTCCGTCTTCGGAACATCCTGGTCGCGTCGGGCATCGCGGTCGCCGTCATGGCGGCGGGCGCGGTGGCGCTGCTGGCGGGAGGCGACGGCTCCGGCCGTTCCGCCGCCGCCGCGCAGACGCGGCAACTGGCCGCCTCGCCGAGCCAGAGCCAGAGCCCGACCCAGTCCAGGACCCCGTCGGCCGACCGGCCGCGCACCACGCCGAGCCGGGCCAGCCGGGGCGAACCGCGCCCCCCGGAGCCGAAGCCCGTCGAGATCACCCGGGCCCCGAAGCCCAAGCCGAAGCCCAAGAAGCCCCGCTACACCGTCGTGTCGTCCGGCAGCTGCCAGGCGTCCTCCTACGGCGAGGGGCAGGAGACCGCGAGCGGCGAGACGTTCGACCCGAGCGAGCTGACCGCCGCGCACAAGACGCTGCCGTTCGGCAGCAAGGTCCGTGTCACCAACCGCAACAACGGTGAGTCGGTCACCGTCCGCATCAACGACCGCGGCCCGTTCGTCTCCGGCCGCTGCCTGGACCTCTCCACCGCCGCGATGAAGCAGGTGGACGGTATGAGCGCGGGTGTCATCCCGGTCCGCTACGAGGTCCTCTCCCGCGGCTGAGCGGGTCCCCCCACGGAGTCACACGCAGAGTCACGCGGCCGTGCGCCGCGCGGCGGCGAAGGCGTCCGCGAGGACGCCGGTCAGCGCCGCTCCGGCGGAGCCGTCCGGGTCCACGTCCGGGTCGTAGATCGACACGTTCATGCCGACCGCGCGCGGACTCGCCAGCAGGACCGACAGCAGCCCGGTGAGCGTCTCCAGGGACAGCCCGTCCGGGTTGGGCGAGTCCACGGCCGGCATCACCGCGCGGTCGAGGACGTCGGCGTCCAGGTGGATCCAGAAGCCGCCGGACGCGGGGTCCTCCAGGACGTCCAAGGCGGCCGCGGCGGTGGCCTCGCCGCCGCGCGCCCGGACGTCCGCGCTGGAGTACTTCGGCAGCGCGGACGCCTCAAACTCCTCGGACGCGATGGAGTCGTGGTCCTCCGGCTCCCACTGGTAGCCGATCGCGACGGCCCGCTTCTCGGCGACGTAAGGCCGCAGGCCGTCCAGGTCGGCCAGTCCGGCTGGGCCGTGGCCGGTGGCGAGGCGGAGCGCGTACCCGGCGGTGTTCCGGGTCCCGTGCGCCCCGGCGCGGTCGCGTGGCGGGGCGTAGTCGGCGTGCCCGTCCAGGTAGGCGAGCCCGTGGTCGCCGCGCCGCCGCAGCGCGAGCAGCGGGCCGAGCAGGATGCCGCAGTCGCCGCCGAGGACGAGCGGGAACCGGCCGTCGTCCAGCAGCTCTCCGACGCGTCCGGCGAGCCGCAGCGTGTACTCGGTGTGCGCCGGGCCGTTCCGGTAGCCGGTGACCGGGTCAGGGACGGACGCGTACGGCGCCGGTTCGACGCGTCCGGCCTCCTCGACGGGGAGGTGGGCGGCCAGCCGGGTGGCGAGTCCGTGCGCGCGCAGCGCCTCGGGCAGCCGCCGCGTGCCCGGGACGTGCCCTTCGCGCAGCGGCCGGAGTCCCAGGTTGGACGGAGCTTCCAGCAGTGCTGCCCGACGCGTCATCATGCCCTCCCGCCACCACCTAAACGGTTTAGGTGGTGTTGAAGATCAGCGTAGCGTCCGCCCCGGTGTCCGGTCGAGAGGGCCAGGGCCCCGGCGGAACCGCCGGGCGGCTCGGCGGGGACGGCCGGTGGGTCAGGTGGAGGTGCCGGTCAGGTGGAGGTGCCGGTCAGGTGCAGTGCGACGGGCGGCGCGGGCCGCGGACCCGGCTCGGCCAGCCGCTCCCGGAACCAGTCGGTGAGCACGCCGTCCACCCGGACGGCCTCGGTGATGGGCGGGCGCGCCTCGACGCCCGGCGCGGCGGCGAGCGCGTGCCCCATCCGGAACGCGGCGGCCTCCACGGCCGGCGCGCCGCAGCGTGCCAGCAGGTCGCGCAGCGCGGTCACCTGCGTGCCCGGGACGATCCGGTCCCGCGCACCGCCGATCAGCAGCAGCGCCGCGCCCGACTCGGCGATCCGGCCCGCCTGGGCGGAGAGGTCGAGCCGTTCGGCGAGCTCGGTCGCGGCCGGGCTCCACGAGCGCTCCCGCCCGGACCGCTTCTCCACCGACCGGGCCACCCGCGCGGGCGACACGACCGGCGCGACGAGCGCCGCGGTGCTCACCTGGACGTCCTGCCGGGCGAGCGCGAGGAGCACCACGGCCGCGCCCGCCGAGAACCCGGCCAGCGCCACCGGGTCCGCCGGGACGCCCAGATCGCGGCGCAGGTCGGCGAGGACGTCCGGTAGCAGGGCCGCGGCCCCTTCGACGGCCGTCCCGAACGCGGTGATGCCCGCCTCGGTGAGCAGGCCCTGGGAGTCGAGCCCGGTCGGCAGCGCGGCCGCCGCGTCGTCCGCGTGCGGCAGGTCCAGGTAGACGCGCCAGGTGGGGACGCCCGTCATCGGCACGGCCGTCGCCATCGCGGCCGCCGTGCGCGGGGGATCGAAGCCGGGCCATGCCAGGACCAGGCGGGTCGGCCCGCTCGCCCGCGCGTCCACGGCGGTGGGCGGCAGCGCCACGTACCGGAGCCCGGCGGCCGTCCCCCGAACGGGCCGCACGGCCTCGTCCCGGGCCGCGACCACTTTCCCGTCCTCCTCAGCCGGATGCTCGCCCGCGCGGGCGGCCGGTACGTCGGCCTTCGCCGGACGGCTGGCCCGGCTCGCGCCGGATTCCGGTTCCTCGGCCTTCTGAGCTGCGGGAACGTCCGCCGGGTCGGGGGCGTCGGACGGCTGGTCCGAACAGCGGCTCGGTGCGGCGGCGGGCCGCCGGGAGTCGGGACTGGGGGCCTGGGCGGTCATCGTGCAGCTCCTCGCGGTCGCGGCGGTCGCCTGCGGGCACCGCCGCGGGTCGGCCGTCCGCGACGGCCTGGGCGTGCTGTGTCCGCGATCGGACCGGGAGGCGGCGCCCTCCCGCGAGTCCGGGTTCCCGGAGCCGATGTTTCCAGCGAGCGGCGTTTCATGCCGCGCCATCCCCACAGTCTTTTCGGGAGGGGCAGCCAACTGTCACCGGTGATCACCGAATTGCCTCCCCGCCGGGAGATTGAGAGCGCGATCACGCGGCAGGAGCCGTCGGTACGGCCCGAAAGGGGGAACAAGATAGGTCTCGAGTGCGTCGTAATGAGGGATGGGTGGGCACAGACCACCCACAAACCACCCGGGAGGGCGAGTGAAGGGGAAGCGAGGCGTAGCGGCCGCGGGTCAGGCCTGGCAGATCTACAACGAGACGCTCCAGGACGGCGCACCACGGTTCGGCGAGCGCGTGCGTGCCGTCCCCAGGATGCTCAAGGCCGTCCTGCGCGGTGACTACAAGGGCATGTCGGTCGGATCGCTCGGCCTGCTGGCGCTCGGCGTCGTCTACATCATCTCCCCGATCGACGCGATCCCGGAGGTGCTGCCGATCGTCGGCATCGTGGACGACACGGGCGTGGCGCTGTGGATGGCGACCGTCCTGATCCGCGCCGCGGGGGACTTCGTCTCCTGGGAGCGCGGCGGGCGCCCCCACGTCGTCGTGGGCGACATCGCCGACTGACCTACGCGACTGATCTGGAACGAGACCCGGTCGAACGGCCGGGACGACGAAGGCCGACGGCAACCGCCGTCGGCCTTCGGCATGTCAGGACCAAGAGCGCGGGGCGCCTTCCAGGTCGGCGGCGAACCCGGCGGCCACCTGGCGCATGACCGGGACGACTTCGAGCACCGCCTCGTGCGTCATCCGCGCGGACGGCCCCGACACCGAGAACGCGGTGAGCGTGGGCGCGCCCGGCAGGGGGACGGCCACGCAGCGGACGCCGACCTCCTGCTCCTCGTCGTCCACGGCGTAACCGCGTTCGCGCACGCGCGCGAGCTCGTCCACCAGGGCGTTCGCCTCGGTGAAGGTGTGCGGGGTGCGGGCGGGCATCCCGGTCCGGGAGAGGATCTCGCGCACCCGGGGCTCCGGAAGCTGCGCGAGCAGCGCTTTCCCGACGCCCGTGCAGTGCGGCAGGACCCGCCGCCCGACCTCGGTGAACATCCGCATCGAGTGGCGGGACGGCACCTGCGCGACGTAGACGGCCGAGTCGCCTTCGAGCACGGCCATGTTCGCCGTCTCGCCGACCTCGTCCACCAGCCGCGCGAGCGCCGGCCGCGCCCACGTGCCGAGCAGCCGGCCCGCGCCGTCGCCGAGCCGGATCAGCCGGGGGCCGAGCGCGTACCGCTTGTTCGCCTCCTGCCGGACGTACCCCTGGTTCACCAGCGTCCGCATCAGCCGGTAGATCGTCGGCATCGGCAGTCCGGACACCTCGGTCAACTCGGACAGGGCCATCTCGCCGCCCGCGTCCGCCAGGTGTTCCAGCAGCTCGAAGGCGCGTTCCAGGGACCGTACGGCCTCCGCCACCGGCGTCTCCTTTCCCAGGTGATCCCTCCAATCCTACGGAGAATGTTTTTCACTCTGCGAAAGACGATCGTGTGGTTACGTTCTGTGTCCGAGCGGTTATAACAGCGGATGCCCCCCGGCATGGACAGTCCGAATCGGCGCAGTGGAAGGACCGGAAATGGGGCACGAGGCGATGGGACGCCGTCGGCGAAGGACCCGCCGCCTCGGCGCGGCGGTGCTCGGCGGGCCGGTGCTCGGGGGTGCGCTGGCCGTCCCTCCCGCCTTCGCCGATCCGTTCGCGCCGGCCGACATCGACCCGTCCGGCGCCCCGGCCTCCGCGCCGCCCTTCCGCTCCGCGCCGGGTATCGCCACCGCGTCCTCCACGACGCGGATCGACTCGGAGGCGTCATCGGATTCGGGCGCATCCGAAACCGGACCTTCCGAGCGGCCGGCCCGGACGGCGAGCAGTGCGGAGCGGTCCGCCGTCCGGCTGGCGGCGACGGCCGCGGCGGTCGGACCGCGCCGCGACGGGGCCGACCGCGTCCTGCGCTACCGGCTGCGAGTCGGGCCGACGCGCGAAACAGCGCGCGATGTGACGCTCGCGCTGACCGCGGAACGGCCGCTGAGCTGGGCCGGACGTGCCGAGGAATGCCGCGGCGGCGAGGACCGGGCGGAGCTGATCTGCTCCCTCGGCGACATCAGCGACCGCCGCACCCTCCCGCTCGACGTCCGTCTCCCCCCGGACGGGGAGGACGGAGGCGACCGGACCGGCCTTCCGCGCGTGAGGATCGTGGCGCGCGCCGACGACTCGTCCGCACAGAGCGTCCTGACACTGACCCCGGGCGCCGACATCTCCAATTCCGGTCCATCCGGAATGCCCGGCGCACAGCAAGACCCGCACCGCCCGGTCGCCGCCTCGCCGTACCATCCGGTGGCACGCCCGAACACCGACTCACTGCCGCACCGTCAAGTCTCGCGGACACCCGACGCCTCCCCCCAGGCCGCCACTCCCGCAGCGCCGCTCCCTGCAGCGCCGCGTTCCGCAGCGCCGGACGGCCCGTCTTCGCATGCCGCTTCGGGGCCCGCGCCCTCGTATGCCGCGCCCGCGCCCGCTGCGCCTCCTCGCGGGACGGCACCGAACGTCGCGCTGCCGCTTCCCGGTACGACCCCTGTGCTTCCCGTTCTTCCGCCGCGTGCTCAGGGAACGCGCGGAGCTGGACGTCCGCACGTCGCGCGAGCCCCGCACCCGGCCGTCCCGCATGTTCCTGCCCTAAGCCGCAAGGACGCTCCGGACTCCGTGATCCCGTATGCGCCACCCCGCTCCGGGCCGAAGGTTCCGCGCCTGCCGCGGGGACGCTCGGCAACCCTGCCGCTCGTTCCGCGACCTCCGCGTGTGGCGATGCCGTCGGGTCCGCGCTCGTACGTGCCTCCGGC
>NZ_JBFAOF010000354.1:0-6865 GCF_040675125.1 Spirillospora sp. NPDC049652
GCTCGCCGAGATCGCCCGCGGCGACGCCTCGGCGGCCTGGATCGCCGGGGTCAACGCCATCACGACCTGGATGACCGGGCTGCTGCCCGACGCCGTCCAGGACGAGGTGTTCGCCGAGCCCGGCACGCGCGTCTGCGGGACGCTCAGCCCGACCGGCATGTGCGTGCCCGCCGAGGGCGGCCTGGTGCTGAACGGCAAGTGGACGTTCATCAGCGGCGCGCACCACGCCCAGTGGCAGGTCGTCGTCGCGATGGCGCCCGCGCCGGACGGCTCGTTCTGGCCGATCATGACCGTCGTGCCGATGGCCGAGCTGACCGTCGTGGACGACTGGGACACCTCGGGGCTGCGCGGCACCGGCAGCGTCAGCACGGTCGCCGAGAACGTGTTCGTGCCGGAGCGGCGCGTCCTGCCGCTGCCGCTGGTGCTCGCCGAGCAGTACGCCTCGGAGGCCAACGCGGCGTCCCCGGTGTGGCGCGCGCCGCTGCTGCCGACCGCGTCGGCGCTCTCGGTCGGCACCGCCGTCGGGCTCGCCCTGGCCGCCCGGGACCGGTTCCTGGACCGGCTGCCCACCCGCAAGATCACCTACACGGCCTACGAGCAGCAGGCCGAGGCCCCGGTGACGCACCTGCGCCTCGCCGAGGCCGACATGAAGATCGACGAGGCGTTCTTCCACGCCCGCCGGCTCGCCGACACCCTGGACGCCAAGAGCGCGGCGGGCGAGCCGTGGACCCCGGTCGAGCGGGCCCGTGCCCGCGCCGACATGGGCCGCGCCGTCCGGCTCGCGCGCGAGGCCGGGGACCTGCTCAACGACGCGAGCGGCGGGTCGTCCATCTACTCCGGTGAGCCCATCCAGCGCATCGCCCGCGACCTGCACGCGATCACGATGCACGCCCTGATGAACCCCGACACCAACGACGAGCTGTACGGCCGCGTGCTGTGCGGGCTGGAGCCGAACACGCTCTACTTCTGATCCCGTCCCCTTCGCGGGACCGCCGCCCGCGCGGCATGGCGCGGACGGCGGTCCTCACAGGGCGGGACTCGGAAAAGGGGCGGAGAGAGCAGGGAAGGCGGGGGTCAGGGGGCGCAGGACGCGAGGTCGCCGGTCGGCGGCGTCGACGGCGGCGGACCGAAGAACAGGTTCGCGCACTGCTGCAGGTACGTCGGGTTCTCCTCCGGGATCCAGTGGCCGGTGTCGGGCGCGATCGCCGTGCGGACGTCGGTCGCGACCGCCTGGAACGACTGCGCCACGCCCGCGCCGAACACGTACTGCGAGCCCATCGCGAGGACGGGGATCGTCAGCTTGGTCGCCGACGCGGCCTTGTTGTACTCGGCGTCCGCCGGGAACGCGCGGTAGTACTCGAAGCCCGCGCTGCGGCGGTACGGGTCGGAGTAGGCGCGGACGGCGCCGTCCTGGTCGATCCGGTCGGGGTGCCGCGCCGAGCTGAACAGCCAGGTCAGGTACGTCCGGGTGTGGGCGGCGTCGTTGATGAGGTTCTCCGGGACGGGCTTGGCGGTCTGGTTGAACAGCAGGTGCCAGCTCACGCCGTAGGCGTTCTCCAGGCCGAACCCGTTGAGCGGCGACTCCAGGACGGCCATCCGGGAGACGTCGCCCGCGAAGTCGTGCGCGTAGGCGTAGGCCACGGACACGCCGAGGTCGTGCGCGAGGATCGAGACCTTGCCGAGCCCGAGCGCCTCGGCGCCCTGGTGGATGCGCGCGGCGGTGTGCGCGGTGTCGAAGCCGCCGGACGGCACGCTCGACGCGCCGAGGCCCGGCAGGTCGAACGCGACGACCGTGTGGGTCTTCGCGAGCTCCGGCATGACCTTGCGCCACTCGCGCCAGGTCTCCGGCCACCCGTGCAGCAGCACCAGGACCGGGCCGGAGCCGCCCTTGACGTAGTGCAGGGTGCCGCCCTCCACGGGGACGACGCCGTCCTGGAACCCGGACAGGGCGTCGGTTCCCGCGGTGAGGCGGCCGCCCGCCTGCGCGCCGGAGGTGGAGGCGAACAGCACGGCCGCCGCGGTCGCCGCGGCGGCCAGCCCGCCGCGCCATCTCCTGGCGCGGCGCGGACGGCGGGTGGGGACGTTCTCCTGCTGCATCGTGCTTTCCCTTCGTCGGGACCGGCAATTCGCCGATCATGAAGACCGGCCGGCGACGCGGTATTCATCGGTCGCCGGCCGGTCGGTGGGGACGGGTTCGGAACGTGCTGGTCAGAAGCGGGTCAGAGGCGTCCGCTGCTGGTTCGGAGCGTTCGGGGCCGGTTCAGGACGCCGGGGTGAGCCGCACCGGGAGCGTGCGGTGGCCGTTCATGATGAAGGTCGGCAGCGGCAGCAGCTCCTCCCGCGGCACCGCGAGCGCGAGGTCCGGGAACCGCTCGAACAGGCTGGACAGGCCGACCGTGGCGACCATCCGGGCGATGCCCGCGCCGAGGCAGTAGTGCGGGCCGTGCCCGAACGACAGGTGCTCCTTGTTGTCGCGGGTGATGTCGAACCGGCCGGCGTCGGCGCCGTGCAGCGCCGGGTCGCGGCCGATCGCGCTGTAGTTGACCAGGATCGGGTCGCCCTTGGGGATGGTGACGCCGTCCAGCTCGACGTCCTCCACCGCGTACCGCAGCGGCAGGTGCGCGAGCGGCGACTCGACCCGCAGGGTCTCGTCGATGACGTCGTCCCAGCCGGCCTCGCCGGTGGTCACGAGGGCGCGCTGGTCGGGATGGGTGAGCAGCGCGGTGATCGCGTTGTCGAAGAAGTTGATCGTGGTCTCCGACCCGGCCCCGAGGATCGCGAAGATGGTGTCGGCGAGCTCCTGCTCGCTGAGCCGGGTGCCGTCCTCGTCGCGGGCCGCGATCAGGTCGCTGGTGATGTCCTCGCCCGGGCGCCGCCGCTTCTCCTCGATCAGGTCGGCCATCGCGCCCCGCCAGCCGGCGAGGACGGCCTGCGCCTGCTCGGGCGTCACGGTCGTGTCCACCATCATGTCGATGACCTTGGCGGTCTGCGCCCGCGCGTCCTCGGACATGCCGATGAGGTCGGCGACGAGGCGCGCGGGCAGCGGGTAGGCGAACCGCTCGCGCAGGTCCACCACGTCCCCGGGCGGGGTCTTGGCGAGGTCGTCCAGGAGCTGGGTGGTCAGCTCCACCACGCGCGGCCGGATCGCCTCGGTGCGGCGCGGCGTGAACGCCTTGCCGACGAGGCGGCGCAGCCGGACGTGGTCCTTGCCGTACGCGGTGACCATGTTGTCCATCGCGATCCAGCTGATCATCTCCCAGTCGGGCGGGATCTCGCCGTTGATGAACGCGGGCCAGTGGTTGCGCGCGCTCTTGGTGACCCGGGGGTCGGTGAGCACGCTGCGGACGGCGTCGTGCCGGTTGACCGACCAGGCGCACACCCCACCGGGCAGTCCCACCAGGACGGCGGGGCCCTGCTCGCGCAGGGCCGCCGCCTCGCCGTGCAGGTCGCGGCCGGAGGTGTCGAGGTTCACCGGGCAGCGTCGATCCATCGGAGTGGTCTCCTCATCCATGGGTCCGCGCGGGTCAGCGGACGGTGCGGAAGAACGTGCGGACGTCGTCGACGAGCGCCTCCGGGCGCTCCAGGGCGGCGAAGTGGCCGCCGGAGTCGAACTCGGTCCAGTGCGTGAGGGACGGCAGGTCCCGGTCGGCGAAGGGGCGGATCGGCAGGAAGATGTCGTGCGGGAAGACCGCGACGCCGACCGGCGCCGGGACCGGCGGCGGGACGACCCCGGAGGCCGCCTGCGCGACGGCCGCCGCGCCCTCGTAGTAGAAGTGCGCGGACGAGCCGATGGTGCCGGTGAACCAGTAGAGCGACGCCTGGGTGAGCAGCTCGTCGCGGTCCACGGCGGGCTCGGGCGCGCCGCCGTTGTCGGTCCACTCGGCGTACTTCTCGGCGATCCAGGCGAGCTGCCCGACGGGCGAGTCGTGCAGCGCGTAGGCGAGCGTCTGCGGCCGGGTCGCCATGACCTTCATGTAGGCGGACCGCTCGGCGTCGAACCGGGCCAGCGCGCCGAGCCGCGCCTGGTCGGCCTCGCTGAGCGCGGCCATCTCGGCCGGGTCCCCGGACGGGAAGGTCATCAGCATGTTGACGTGCACGCCGACGACGTGGTCGGGGTCGTGCCGGCCGAGCTGCAGCGAGATCGGCGAGCCGGCGTCGCCGCCCTGCGCGCCGTAGGCGTCGTAGCCGAGGCGGTCCATCAGCTCGGCCCAGGCGGCCGCGATGCGCGGCACGTCCCAGCCGGTCTCGCCCAGCGGGCTGGAGAACCCGTAGCCCGGCAGCGACGGGATGACCAGGTGGAACGCGTCGGCGGGGTCGCCGCCGTGCGCGCGCGGGTCGGTGAGCGGGCCGGCGACCCGCGCGAACTCGGCGAACGACCCGGGCCAGCCGTGCGTCAGGACGAGCGGCAGCGCGTCCCGCTCGGGCGACCGGACGTGCGCGAAGTGCACGGTCTGGCCGTCGATCTCGGTCGTGAACTGCGGGATCTCGTTCAGCCGCGACTCGGCGGCGCGCCAGTCGTAGCCGTCCCGCCAGTACTCGGCCAGGTCCTTCAGCCAGCCGAGCGGGACGCCGCGCCGCCACCCGACGCCGGGCAGTTCGCCCGTCCACCGGGTCGCGCCGACGCGGCGCTTCAGATCGTCGATGTCGGCCTGCGGGATCTCGATTTTGAACGGGCGCATGGCCCACCCCATTCCGGTCGCGGGAGGAGGTCGGACGGCTGCCCGCCGAAGCCGCGCGCGCACCGGCGGAACCACGACCGACGGTCGCACCGCCGCTCCGGCCGCCGCATCTTCCGCCTTGCGCACCCCCTCCACCGCGCCGGGCACGGCGGCCGGCGCGCGTGCAGGATCAGCGGCCGGGAAGCGGCCGGGCCGGTGTTTTTCCCGGCCTTCTCCGACGGGTTTTCGGAAATTGCGGGAAACCCGGCCGGCGCGGCTTCGGGAAAGGACCGCGCGGGCGCGGGAAAGCACGTTCGCGTAGCGCTTTCCGGCGTTCGCCGGGACATGCTCGGAGGCACGATCCCCCCGAGGAGAGGACCCGGCCCGTGACGGACCTGAAGACTGTCATCGCCGACCTGACCGCCGAGAGCGAGCAGATCGACCACATGGTCGAGGGCCTGCCCGCCGACCGCTGGGCGGCCCCGACGCCCGCCCCCGGCTGGACCGTCGCCGACCAGGTGGCGCACCTGGCGTTCATCTACCGGCTCGCCGGGACCGCCGCGTCCGACGCCGCCGCGTTCCAGGCGCTCACCGAGCGCGCGAAGGGCGACTTCGACGGCGCGGTGAACGCCGCGCTCGGCGACTACCCGCGCGCCGACCCGGACCGCCTGCTGGCCCGCTGGCGCGCCGAGCGGGACGCCGGGATCGCCGCGCTCGCCGCCTTCCCCGAGGACGGCGCGGTGCCCTGGCTGGTCAACCCGCTGCCGCCGGCGATCCTCGCGTGCGCCGGGATCATGGAGACGTTCGCGCACGGCCAGGACGTCGCGGACGCCCTCGGGCTGCGGCCGGACCGCACCGACCGGATCGAGCACCTGGTCGGCTTCGCCGTGCTGACCCGCGACTTCGGCTACGAGTCGCACGGGCTGACCCCGCCCGACTTCACCTTCCGCTACGAGCTCACGCTGCCGTCCGGCCGGGCCTGGGAGTTCGGACCCGAGGACGCCGCCGACCGGGTCTCCGGACCGGCCGAGGACTTCTGCCTGCTCGTCACCCGCCGCCGCAACCGCGCCGACCTGCGGGTGAAGGCCGAGGGCGCGGAGGCCGACCGCTGGCTCGACATCGCCCAGGCGTACCGGGGCCCGGCCGGCGCGGGCCGCGAGCCCGGCCAGTTCGGCTGACCGCCATGACCGGGATGCTGGTCACCGGCGGGGCCGGGTTCATCGGCGCGAACTTCGTCCACCACACCCTCCGGCACCACCCCCGGTACCGGATCCGGGTGCTGGACGCGCTGACCTACGCGGGCGACGAGCGGGCGCTCGACCCGGTCGCGGACCGGATCGAGTTCGTCCGCGGCGACGTCTGCGACGCCCGCCTCGTGGACGAGCTGGTCGCCGCCAGCGACGTCGTGGTGCACTTCGCCGCCGAGTCGCACGTGGACAACTCCCTGGACGACCCGTCCCCGTTCGTCCGGACGAACGTGCAGGGCACCTTCACCCTGCTGGAGGCCGTCCGGCGGCACGGGCGCAGGCTGCACCACGTCTCCACCGACGAGGTGTTCGGCGACCTCGGCGCCGGCGGCGACGGGCGGTTCACCGAGACCAGCCGGTACGACCCGTCCAGCCCGTACTCGGCGACCAAGGCGGCGTCCGACCTGCTGGTGCGCGCCTGGGTGCGGTCCTACGGCGTGCGCGCCACGGTGTCGAACTGCGCCAACAACTACGGACCGTTCCAGCACGTCGAGAAGTTCGTCCCGAGGCAGGTGACCAACCTGTTGCTGGGCCGTCCGGCCAAGCTGTTCGGCACCGGTGAGAACGTCCGGGAGTGGACGCACGTGGACGACCACAACGCCGCCGTCCACCTCATCCTCGACCGCGGCCGGATCGGGGAGTCCTACCTGATCGGCTCGGGCGGCGAGCGGAGCAACCGCGAGGTGCTCGACCTGCTGCTGGAGCTGATGGACCGGCCGCCCGGCTCATACGAGCACGTCCCGGACCGTCCCGGCCACGACCTGCGCTACGCCGCCGACTGCGCCAAGCTGCGCACCGAGCTCGGCTGGCGGCCCCGCTTCCCCGACCTGCGCGCGGGTCTGGCGGAGACCGTCGCCTGGTACCGCGACAACGAGTGGTGGTGGAAGCCCGCCAAGGAGCGGACCGAGGAGCGCTACCGCAGACTCGGCCGCTGACCGCACCCGAACGACCGGCCGCACC
>NZ_JBFAOF010000355.1:0-6860 GCF_040675125.1 Spirillospora sp. NPDC049652
GACCGTCCGGACGCCCGTCGCCGCTCGCCTGGCCTCCGTCGCCCGCCTCGCCGGGCGCCTTCCCGTGGTCGCCGCCCGAGTTCGGGCGTCCGTCACCGCCGGACGACCGCCCGTCCCCGTTACCCGGAGGAGCGGCTCGCTCCCCCACAGAAGCCGGAGCGTCCGCGGCAGCCCTATCGTCCGCCGCAGCCGCGTCGCCCGTGGCAGCCGAGGCGTCCACGGGAGCCCTGTCGCCCGCGGGGGTCGCGTCGCCTGCGGCACCCGTGTCGTTCGCGGGAACCGGGGCGTCCGTGGCAGCCGGGGCGTCCGTGGCAGCCGGGGCGTCCGTGGCAGCCGGGGCGTCCGTGGTCGGTGCGGCCTTGGCGGCGGTTCCGGCGGGCAGCCGCTTGACGATCACTTCGAGGGTGGCGTACGCGGCCACGGCGAGCAGCGGCCAGAAGATCAGGACGCCCCGGGCGCGCAGGTCGGCCGGGCCCTTGACCTGGGCGCCGTCCGGGCCGGTGCGGAGCACGTGCTGGTAGTGGGCGAGCCCGAAGCGGTGCCCGACCCACCAGGCGAGCAGCGCCGCCGCCGCCCCGCCGACCGTGAGGCCGGCCAGCAGCGGGACGTCGTTGTCGCGGCCGCCGAACCGGTAGGCGACCACGCCGCAGAGCAGTCCGGCGACGACGCCGATGAGGGCGAACCGGGCGTCGGTGCCGATCGGGGCCTGGGACTCGCCGTCGGCGAAGAACGGCTCGCCGCGCAGCACCACGAAGGTCACCGAGGGCGCGATCGCGTGCCACACCAATCCGGCGACCGGGCCGAGCACCGCGACCACCGCGGCCGTGACCGCGAAGGTCCGCACCGCCCTGAGGGACCGTCCCCGCACCTCGTACGCTCCTCACGGGCCCGCGCGCCGCGCCCGTAGCCGTCCGCCGCCGATCAACAGCGGAAAGCCTAGCCCCCTCGCCGCCCGGCCCGGGACCGCGCCCCCGCCGCCCCGCGCGCCCTGTCGGCACATGCCGGAAACGGCCGCGGAACCGGTACGGTCTTTCGCCGGAATCCCCCCTCCGAACCGCCGGTTTCTTGAGATAATGTTGCCCGACATGTCCGGATTCAGTCCCGCGTTCGAGCGCCTCGGCGCCGCCCTCTCCGCGGTCGTCCTGCAGCAGCAGGAGACGCTCGCGGAGTTCCTGCCGCGCGAGGACTGGAGCGCGGACCTGACCGCCCGCACCTACACCAGCGGCGGCGTCACCGTGCGGGTCGGGCTGCTCGGCAGCTACGCCACCCGCGAGCGCACCTGGCTGTGGGGCTGGGCCAACCCCCAGTTCGGCGAGGACCACCCCGCCGTCCGCCCCACCCTGCCGATCCGCGCCCTCGGCGAGCGCCTCGGCATCCCGGAGTTCACCACCCCCGAGGTCGACCTGTCCTGGTACGAGGGCCCCGCCGGGCACGGCGGCGAGCTGGTCGCCATGGCCGCGGGCGGCGTCCTCGGCGGCGGCGGGTACATCGGCGCGGGCTACGACGGCGGCTCGGCCTACCTGCACGTGGACGACCCGCAGGCCCCGCCCGCCGGCTGGGACCCGGTGCCCGTCCCCCGGCTGCTCACCAACGCGGTCAGCCTGTTCCCCCGCGACCCGCGGCTCACCCTCGCCCGGCTGCTGAGCCGGCACCGCGTCCCCTACCGCGAGCGGGACGGCGTCACCGAGGTCGCGCTCCCCGGCGGCGGCGCCGCCCGCGCCGTGTTCGACGACCGCGGCCGCTTCACGCGCTGGGAGACCGCGCTCGTCCCCGCATCCCTGCCGGACGACCGGGGCGTCCCCGTCGTCCACTGAGCCCGTCGTCCACTGAGCCCAGCCGCCCGGTGGGCCCCACCGCCCACTGAGCCGCGCCGCCCGCCCCGGCGGCGCCGGGTGTGATCATGCTCGGCTAGGTTGCGGGCATGCAGTTCGGTATTCAGCTCAACCCCGTCGCGAGCGGGCTGGACGACGTCCGCGCGCTCGCCAGGCAGGCCGACGCGGCCGGCCTCGACCTGCTCGGCGTCCAGGACCACCCCTACGCCGCCGACCTCGCCGACACCTTCGCGCTGATCGCGACCGTGCTCGCCGAGACCGAGCGGATCCGCGTCTTCCCGGACGTGGCGTCCCTGCCGATGCGCGGGCCCGCCATGGTCGGCAAGCAGGCGGCCACCCTCGACCTGCTGAGCGGCGGCCGGTTCGAGCTGGCCCTCGGCGCGGGCGCGTTCTGGCCCGCCATCGAGGCGATGGGCGGACCGGTCCGCACGACGCGGCAGGCGCTCGCCGCGCTGGCCGAGGCCATCGAGATCATCCGCGCGATGTGGCGGCCCGGCGAGACCGTCCGGGTCGAGGGCGAGTACTACACGGTGAAGGGCGTGCACGCCGGTCCCGCGCCCGCGCACCCCGTCGGCGTCTGGCTCGGCAGCGTCGGCCCCCGGGCGCTCGCCCTCACCGGACGCGTCGCCGACGGCTGGGCCGCGCCCATCCCGCACTACCTCAACTACGAGAAGTGGCCGGAGGCGCAGCGGATCATCACCGACGCCGCGATCGAGGCCGGCCGCGACCCGGCGACCATCACCCGCATCTCCCAGCTCGTCGGGCACATCACCGACACCCCGACCGGGCCGCCCGCCCTCACCGGCGAGACCCCGATCCACGCCGACGCCGCGACCTGGGCCCGCGTCCTCGCGGGCCTGGCGACCGACGGCGGTTTCGACAGCTTCGTCTACTGGCCGGAGCAGGCGGACGAACGCCAGCTCCGGCTCTGGACGGACGAGGTCGTTCCCGCCACCCGGGAACTCCTCGCCTGACGGCGCAGGGCACCAGGGCCGGGAAGGCAGGAGGGCCGGGACGGCGATCCGTCCCGGCCCTTTCCCTGAGGCTCCGCTACCGGCGCGTCAGCTCAGGCAGGACGGTCCGAGCAGCTGCTTCAGGTCGCCCATCAGCGCCGGGGACGGCGCGACGCGCAGCCGGTCGTCCAGCCGCACGACCGTCGTGCGCGGGCCGTTCTGGATGTGCAGGTGCACCTCGGAATTGCCCGGGTGCGTCGTCAGGACCTCCTTGAGGCGGCTGACGACCGGCGGGACGCAGCGGCCGAGCGGCAGCGTCACCGACAGCGGGCCGAACGCGTCGGTGACGGTCAGGTCCGGCTGCGTCACCTCCATCGCGATGATCTTCGCCACGTCCTCGCGCCGGTCCAGCCGCCCCTTGACGACCAGGATCGCGTCCTCGGCCAGCAGCGTCGAGCACAGCTGGTAGGACGACGGGAAGCACATCACCTCGATCGCGCCGCCCAGGTCCTCCAGCTGGAACATCGCCCACGAGTTGCCCGTCTTGGTGACCTTGCGCTGCAGGCCGCTGAGCAGCCCCGCCACCACCACGACCTGGCCGTCCGGTCGCTCGCCCTCGTTCAGCGACGCGATCGAGCAGTCGGCCTCGCGCTCCAGCACGTGCTCGATGCCGAGCAGCGGGTGGTCGGACACGTACAGGCCGAGCATCTCCCGCTCGAAGGACAGCAGCGTGGTCTTGTCCCACTCCTCGTCCTCGGGGATCGCGACCGCGAACGCGTCCTCGCCCGTCTCGTCCTCCAGCGCGCCGAACAGCGAGTCCTGCCCGATCGCCTCCTTGCGCTTGATGTCGATGACCGAGTCGATCGCCTGCTCGTGCACCATCAGCAGCGCCTTGCGCTGGTGCCCGAGCTCGTCGAACCCGCCCGCCTTGATCAGCGACTCGACGACCCGCTTGTTGCACGCCTGCGCGGGCACCTTGCTCAGGAAGTCGTTGAAGTCGGCGTAGGCGCCCTTCTCGCGGCGCGCCGCGATGATGCCCTCGACGACGTTCACGCCGACGTTGCGGACGGCGCTCAGCCCGAACCGGATCTCCTTCTCCCCGATCGGGGTGAAGTCGGCCTCGGAGGTGTTGACGTCCGGCGGCAGCACCTTGATGCCCATCCGGCGGCACTCGTTCAGGTACAGCGCGCTCTTGTCCTTGTCGTCGCCGACCGAGGTGAGCAGCGCCGCCATGTACTCCGCCGCGTGGTTGGCCTTGAGGTAGGCCGTCCAGTACGACACCAGGCCGTAGGCCGCCGAGTGCGCCTTGTTGAACGCGTAGTCGGAGAACGGGACCAGGATGTCCCACAGCGTCTTCACGGCCTCCTTGGAGAAGCCGTTGTCGATCATCCCCTGCTCGAAGCCCTCGAACTGGGCGTCCAGCTCGGCCTTCTTCTTCTTGCCCATGACGCGGCGGAGCAGGTCCGCCTTGCCGAGCGTGTACCCGGCGACCTTCTGCGCGATCGACATGACCTGCTCCTGGTACACGATCAGGCCGTAGGTCGTGCCGAGGATCTCCGCGAGCGGCTCGGCCAGCTCCGGGTGGATCGGGGTGATCTCCTGCTGGCCGTTCTTGCGCAGCGCGTAGTTGGTGTGCGAGTTCGCGCCCATCGGGCCCGGCCGGTAGAGCGCGCCGACCGCGGAGATGTCCTCGAACTCGGTCGGCTTCATCAGCCGCAGCAGCGACCGCATGCCGCCGCCGTCCAGCTGGAACACGCCCAGGGTGTCGCCGCGGCCGAGCAGCTCGTAGGTCGGCTTGTCGTCCAGCGGGATCTTCAGCAGGTCGAGGTCGATGCCCTTGTTCTTCTTGATGTTGTCGACCGCGTCCTGGATGATCGTCAGGTTCCGCAGGCCGAGGAAGTCCATCTTCAGCAGGCCGAGCGTCTCGCAGGTCGGGTAGTCGAACTGCGTGATGATCGCGCCGTCGGAGTCGCGCCGCATCACCGGGACGTGGTCGGTGATGGTCTCACCGCTCATGATCACGCCGGCGGCGTGCACGCCGGTCTGCCGGATCAGCCCCTCCAGGCCCTGCGCCAGGTCGATGACCTGCTTGACGTCGGTCTCCTCCTCGTACAGCTTGCGCAGCTCGCCCGCCTCGCCGTAGCGCGGGTGCTTGTCGTCGAAGATGCCCGAGAGCGGGATGTCCTTGCCCATGACGGCGGGCGGGAACGCCTTGGAGATGCGGTCGCCCAGCGCGTAGGGGAAGCCGAGGACGCGGCCCGCGTCCTTCACGGCGGCCTTCGCCTTGATGGTTCCGAACGTGGCGATGTAGGCGACCTTGTCGGCGCCCCACTTCTCCGTGGTGTACCGGATGGCCTCGGCCCGCCGGTCTTCAGGGAAGTCGATGTCGATGTCGGGCATCGACGCGCGCTCGGGGTTCAGGAACCGCTCGAAGATCAGGCCGTGCGGGATCGGGTCGAGGTCGGTGATGCCCATCGCGTACGCGACCAGCGAGCCCGCCGCGCTGCCCCGGCCCGGGCCGACCAGGATGCCGTTGCGCTTGGACCACATGATGAAGTCGGCCACGACCAGGAAGTACGACGGGTACCCCTTGCCGATGATGACGCCCATCTCGTACTCGGCCTGCTCGGCGTAGCCCTCCGGCAGGCCGTCCGGGAAGCGCTGCTCCAGGCCCTTCCAGACCTCCTTGCGGAACCAGGTCTCCTCGGTCTCGCCCTCCGGCACCGGGAACTTGGGGCTGAGGTCGCGGAACTCGAACATGCCGGCCGGGTCGACCCGCTCGGCGATCAGCAGCGTGTTGCGGCAGCCCTCCAGCCACGCGTCGGAGGTGTCGATCGACCGCATCTCGTCGGCGGACTTGATGTAGTAGCCGCTGCCGTCGAACCGGAACCGGTCCGGGTCGGCGAGCTGCTTGCCCACCTGGACGCACAGCAGCGCGTCGTGCGCGGTCGCCTCCGACTCGTGGGTGTAGTGCGAGTCGTTGGTGACGACCGGCTTGATGCCGAGCCGCTTGCCGATCTCCAGCAGCCCGTCCCGGACGCGCCGCTCGATGTCGAGGCCGTGGTCCATCAGCTCCAGGAAGTAGTTCTCCTTGCCGAAGATGTCCTGGAAGTTCGCGGCGGCCTTCAGCGCCTCGTCGAACTGGCCGAGCCGCAGCCGCGTCTGGATCTTGCCCGACGGGCAGCCCGTCGTGGCCATCAGGCCCTCGGAGTGCTCGGCGAGCAGCTCCTCGTCCATCCGCGCGTACTTGAAGACGAACCCCTCCATGTACGCGCGCGAGCTCAGCTTGAACAGGTTGTGCAGGCCCTGCTTGTTCCGGGCCCACAGCGTCTTGTGGTTGATCAGGCCGCCGCCGGACACGTCGTCGCGCTTCTGCGACGGGTCGCCCCAGGTCACCTTCTTCTTGTGGAAGCGGGACTCGGGCGCGCAGTAGGCCTCGATGCCGAGGATCGGGGTGACCCCGACGCTGGTCGCCTGCTTCCAGAAGTCGTAGGCGCCATGCATGTTGCCGTGGTCGGTCATCGCGATCGCGGGCATCTTCTGCCGGTCGACCTCGGCGAACATCTGCTTCAGACGCGCGGCTCCGTCCAGCATGGAGTACTCCGTATGGACGTGCAGATGTACGAACGAGTCACCCACGACTGACGCGCCTCCTGAGTTGTCGCATGCGACCGCCCGCGTGCGGACGGCACGCGCCGGTTTGGAACCTGGCCCGGGGAAGTCCGCCGTCCTGGAGCCCCCTCCGGGACGACGTGGCCCAAAGAGCCTAACCCGGTCCGCCCACCGTCCGGACCCCGACACGCAGGCGCCCGCCTTGTCCCGACATCACCTGATCGGCACCGTCGCTGCGGGCCGTGCGGACCGTGTGCGGGCGGGCGCGGTCAGTGCTCCCCGGACTCCCCGGGAGGGGCCTTCGAGCCGGTGCCGGGCGCGGGACGGGCGTTCCCGCCGGGGCCTTCCGACGAGCCGCCCGGGCCGTCCGGCGAGCCGTCAGAGCCGTCAGAGCCGTCGGGGCCGTCCGGCGGGCCGCCGGGGCCTCCGGACGGGCCCCGCGCGAGCCGGGCCAGGCCGCCGT
>NZ_JBFAOF010000356.1:0-6844 GCF_040675125.1 Spirillospora sp. NPDC049652
GTCGGGCGGACGCGGCACGACGTGCTCGCTGAAGCAGGCGAGCACGAGGGGCTCGTCGCGCGGCGCGCCGCGCAGGGGGAGCGGCGGGAGGCCGAGGGCCTCGCGCCGCCACGGGTTCAGGAACGGGCGGGAGAGCTGCCAGGCCACCTGGTCGACGGCGGCGAAGCTCGCGCGGTTGCCGCGCCCGCCCAGGGAGCGCGGGACGAACGGGTGCGGGAACGCGGCGGTCGGCTGGCTCGGCTGGAAGTGGACCAGCGCCCACGGGACGTCCAGGTGCTCGCCGAGGTGCCGGGGGAGCAGGCCGACGGTGGGGCCGAGGAGCAGGTCGGCGTCCCGCGACCCGGCGAGGCACTCGTCCAGCAGGCGGCGGGCGGCGGGGCCGAGGATGCGGCGGAAGCCGGTCAGGAAGCGCACCGGGTTCCGGCCGCCCGCGAGCAGCTCCTGCCCGGCGTCCGAGGCGAGGATCTCGGTCGGGTCGACGGTCAGCGGGGCGAGGTCCAGTCCGCAGGAGCGCGCGAGCGGCGCGTAGCGGGCGCTGGCGACGAGCCGGACGCGGTCGCCGCGGGCGGCGAGGGCGCGGCCGAGGGCGAGGCACGGCTGGATGTCGCCGCGCGATCCGGCCGCGAAGACCACGACGGTGCGGCTCACGACGCGTCCTCCTCCCAGGGGTTCTCCCGGCCGTTCTCCCAGGCGTCGCCGCGCAGGACGCGGTGCGGCCCGGTCGCCTCGCTGTCCTCGGGGTCGTAGGGGCGGTACCAGCCCTCGGGCGGAGGCGGGAGGCCGCGCCGGACGTTCTCGTCCAGGTAGGTGTGCAGCATGTTGTGCCCGCGCCGCATCCCGGCCTCGTACCCGTTGTAGGACGGCGAGCGCCGCGTGTCCCGCTGCCGCGCGGGCCGCGCCTCACGCTGCCGTCCAGGCCGTGTCTCGCGCTGCCGCGCGGGCCGCTGCTCGCCCCCGCCGGACGCCGCGACCAGGACGTCCTCCGGCGCGGACCGGGGGGCGGGCACCGCGACGTCCTCCCGCAGGTCGCTCCGGCGCGGCAGCGTCGCGGCGGAGATCAGCCCGCCGACCGCGACGAGCGCCGCGCCGAGCAGCAGCCCGGACGCGATGCCGTGCCGGAAGCGCTCCATCGCCGCGGCCGACGCGTTCGCGGGCAGGTCCTGCACGAGGACGCCGACGACCGCGATGCCGAACGCCCCGGACGCCTCGCGGATCACGTTGAGGATGCCGCTGGCGACGCCGGTCCGCTCGTCCGGGACGGCCTTGAGGACGTACATCGCGAGCGGCATGACCAGCGCGGCCCCGGCTCCGACGGTGAGCACGCCCGGCATCAGGTCGGTGTAGCCGTCGCCGCGCCGGACGGTGGCGAACCAGGACATGCCGACCGCCATCAGGACCATGCCGCCGCCGATGGTGAGCCGCGGCCCGGCCCGTCCGGCCAGCCAGAACGCGACCGGCGTCAGCCCCATGATCACGAACGCGGCGGGCAGCAGCACCAGGGACGACTCGACCGCCGAGAAGCCCAGGTACTCCTGCATGAAGGTGGCCGAGTAGAACAGCAGGGCGGTGAAGCCCATGCCCTGCAGCATCTGGGACAGCAGCCCGCCGGTGAACACCCGGTTCCGGAAGAAGCCGAGGTTGATCATCGGGTCGGGGGCCCACCGCTCGACCGTGACGAAGCAGCCGAGCGCGATCACCGCGAGCGCGAACACGCCGAGCACCGGGGCCGCCGTCCAGCCGTCCCGCTGGACGGCCTCCAGCCCGTAGACCAGCGCGAACAGCATCGTCGCGGAGATCAGCACGCCCGGCATGTCCACCTTGGCGTGCGCGTTCCCGCCCTTGCCGGTCAGCACGACCGCGCCGAGCGCGATCACCAGCACGCCGGGGACGATGTTGACGAGGAAGATCCAGCTCCACGACCAGTAGGTGACGATGGCCGCGCCGATCGGCCCGCCGAAGGCGGTCGCCGTGCCGCCCGCCGCCACCCACACGATCGTGCCGAGCGACCGCTGCTTGTCGCTGCGCCCGACGGTGACCATGACGAGCGTCGCGGGCAGCGCGAGCGCCGCGCCCGCCCCCTGCACCACCCGCGCGAGGATCAGCGCGGGCGCGTCGGGGGCGAGGCCGCACGCGGCGGACGCGGCGGTGAAGACGGCCATGCCGGTGACGAAGCCGACGCGGCAGCCGAAGATGTCGGTGATCCGGCCCCCGGCCACCATCAGGCACGAGAACATCAGCATGTAGCCGGTCGTGACCCACTCGCCCGCCGAGCCGGACATCCCGAGGTCGTGCCGGATCGTCGGGAGCGCCTGGATGACCACCGTGTTGTCCATGGTGGTGATGAAGGCGCTCACGGCCACGACGAGCAGTGCCCACCGGTATCGTCCTCGGGTCACGTGGCTCGCCGCTTCCCCCTGTGCGCGTGCGTGGTCGTGGGGCCCAACTATCCCATCAGCCCCCATCGCCTGCCAGGGGGACCCGTCATCGCCCGCCAGGGGCTCTTGTCATCGGCGTGACAAGTGACACCGGAGAAAAGTGGCCTGTGTGCGCATCGTGAGGCGGTCAAAGTAGGACATCGTGGACCTCCTTCCGTGCCGCACAGACGAACCCGCGTTATTGGGGGACCCCGCACATGCACTCCCGTGAGGGCATCGGCGAGGACGCGATCCGCCGATACCTGGTCGAGCAGATCGCGCGCCGGTCCCGCCTCGCCCCCGCCGAGGTCGATCCCGACCGTCCGCTGGAGGAGTTCGGCCTCGCCTCCCGGGACGCGGTCGCCGTCGCGGGCGAGCTGGAGGAGCTGCTCGGCCGCGCGCTGCCCGCGACGCTGGTCTGGGAGCACCCCACGGTCAACCGGCTGTCGGCCGCGCTGGCGGGCGTCCCGGAGCCCGTGTCCGCCCTTCCCGCGCCGGCGCCAGCCGCGGCCGTCCGCGCGGACGAGCCGATCGCGGTCGTCGGCGTCGGCCTGCGCCTGCCCGGCGGCGACCGCGATATCACCGGCGCGGACGACTTCTGGCGCTTCCTGCTCGGCCGGGGCGACGCCGTCCGGGAGGTCCCGGACGGCCGCTGGGACGCCTTCGACGACGGATCACCCGAGGTCGGCGACCTGCTCGCCCGCACCACCCGGCTCGGCGGCTTCCTCGCCGACATCGCCGGGTTCGACGCGGAGTTCTTCGGCGTCTCGCCCCGCGAGGCCGCCGTCATGGACCCGCAGCAGCGGCTCGTCCTGGAGGTCGCCTGGGAGGCGTTCGAGCACGCGGGGCTCGCGCCCGCCGCGCTGCGCGGCACCCGGACCGGCGTGTTCGTCGGCGTCTCCGCGCCCGAGTACGCGGCGTTCACCGCCTCCGACCTGGCGGCGCTGGAGCCGTTCACCGCGACCGGGGCCGCGCTGAGCGTGATCGCCGGACGCCTCTCCTACCTGCTGGACCTGCGCGGCCCCTCCATGATCGTGGACACCGCGTGCTCGTCCTCGCTGGTCTCCACGCACCTGGCCGTCCAGGCGCTGCGCTCCGGCGAGGCGGACGTGGCGCTCGCATCCGGCGTGAACGTGCTGCTGTCGCCGACCGTCACGATGACCTTCGACCTCGCGGGCGGGACGGCCGCCGACGGGCACTGCAAGCCGTTCGACGCGAGCGCGGACGGCATGGTCCGCGCGGAGGGCTGCGGCGCGGTCGTGCTGAAGCGGCTCTCCGACGCGCGGCGGGACGGCGACCGGGTGCTCGCGGTGATCCGCGGCTCCGGCGTGAACTCCGACGGCCGCTCCAACGGCCTGGTCGCGCCGAACTCCGAGGCGCAGAAGGCGCTGCTGCGCGACGTGTACGCCGCCGCCGGGATCGACACCCGCGAGGTGGACTACGTCGAGGCGCACGGCACCGGCACCTTCCTCGGCGACCCGATCGAGGCGAAGGCGCTCGGCGAGGTGCTCGGCGCGGGCCGGGACGCCGCGAACCCGCTGCTGCTCGGCTCGGTGAAGTCCAACCTCGGCCACCTGGAGGCCGCCGCCGGCGTCGCGGGGCTGGTCAAGGCCGTCCTCGCGCTGCACCACGGGGTGATCCCGCCGTCCAGCCACTACAAGGAGCCGAACCCGCACATCCCGTTCGACGACCTGCGGCTCGCGGTGGTCGCCGAGGAGACGCCGTGGCCCGGGCAGGGCCGTCCGCGCCGCGCGGGCGTCTCGGGCTTCGGGTTCGGCGGGACGAACGCGCACGTCGTCCTGGAGGAGGCCCCGGCCGCCGAGGTCGCGCGCGAGGACGTCCCGGTCCGCGTCTACCCGCTTTCCGACACGTCCGAAGACCGGGTCCGCGCCTACGCGGCCGAGCTGGCCGAGTGGCTGGGCAAGCGCCCTGACGGCGTGGCCGACGCCGACCTCGCGCGGACGCTGCGCCGCCGCGACGGGCGCGGGCGCGCCCGGGCCGCCGTCGCCGCCCGCGACCGTGCCGGGCTGATCGACGGCCTGAGGGCGCTGGCCGAAGGCCGTCCGCACCCGGGTGTCGTGAGCGGCACGGCCGTGGGCGCTCCGGGCCGTCCGGTCTGGGTGTTCTCGGGCTACGGCGCGCAGCGCGCCGGCATGGCGCAGCGGCTCCTGGAGGAGGAGCCCGCGTTCGCCGAGGCCATCGACGACCTGGACGGGCTGTTCGCCGAGGAGGGCGGCCCCGAGCTGTGGGCGCTCCTGGAGGAGGGCGAGCCGGTCGAGGGCGGTCCGGCCGTCACGATGCCGCTGCTGTTCGCGATCCAGATCGGGCTCGCGCGCATGTGGCAGGCGTACGGAGTGACGCCCGGGGCGGTGGTCGGGCACTCGATGGGCGAGGTCGCCGCGGCCGTCGTCGCCGGGAAGCTGTCGCTCGCGGACGGCGTGAAGGTCAACTGCCGCCGCTCGCGGCTGCTGGACCGGCTGGTCGGCGGCGGCGCGATGGCGGTGCTCGGCACGTCCGCCGCCGAGGCCGCCCGGCTCGCGGACGGCCTGGACGAGGTCTACGCGGCCGTCCACTCCTCGCCGAGGCAGACCGTGGTCACCGGCGACGCCGGGCAGGTCGCGGCCGTCGTGGCGCGCGCCGAGGCCGAGGGCCTCCTCGCCAGGACGATCAAGGCCGAGGGCGCCGGGCACTCACCGCAGGTCGACCCGCTCCTGCCCGACCTGCGCGAGGCCCTCGCCGAGGTCGGCGCGAAGCCCGGGACGCCGCTCGCCGAGGGCGTCCGCCTCTACACGACCGCGCTGGACGACCCGCGCGCCGACGTCCCCATGGACGCGGAGTACTGGGCGCGGAACCTGCGCAACCCCGTCCGGCTCACCGACGCGATCGCGGCGGCGGCCGACGACGGGTTCCGGACGTTCATCGAGGTCAACGCGCATCCGATCCTCTCGCACGCGGTCGGCGAGACGCTGGACGGCGTCGGCGCGTTCGTCACGCACACGCTCAAGCGCGCGCCCAAGGGGCAGCCGACCGACGACACCCTGACCTTCCACGCGCGCCTGGCCGGGCTCGCCGCGCACGGCCACCGGATCGCCCCGCCCGCCGACGGCGCGATCATCGACGTCCCGTCCGCGCCCTGGCGGCACGAGCGGCACTGGATCGACACGTCCCGGCGGCGGCGCGCCGCGCGCCGCGACGAGCACCCGCTGCTCGGCGCGCACGTCGAGCTGCCCGGCGAGGACCGGCACGCCTGGCGCGCGGACGTCGGCACCGCCGCCCAGCCGTGGATCGCGCCGACCCTCGGGCTGCACGTCCTGCCGGCCGCCGCCGTCGCGGAGATGGCGCTCGCGGCCGGGGCCGAGGCGCTCGGCACGGAGGAGGTCCGCGTCCACAGCCTGTGGATGGAGCGGCCGCTCGCGCTCGACGCGGCCACCACGGTCACGACGACCTTCGACGAGGACGACCGGCGCGTCGAGATCCACGCGCTCACCCCCGCCGGAACCTGGACCCGGCTGGCCCGCGCGGAGGTCGGCGAGGACCGCCGTCCGCCCGCCGCCCCGCCGTCCGGCCCCGCGACCGAGATCGCGGCGGCCGAGCGCGGCAGCCGCCACTACCGGCTGCATCCCGAGGTGTTCGACCGGGCCCTCGCCGTCCTCGCCGCCGAGGCGGGCGACGGGACGTGGCTCGTCGAGTCGGTCGGCGGCCTCCGGGTGTACGGGCCGACGCACCGCGGCGGGCACGTCCGCGCCGCGTTCGACGGCACGCGCGGTGAGCTGCGGATTCTCGGTCCGGACGGCGAGGTGCTGGTCGAGGCCACGAACATCGTGCTGCGCCGCGTCGAGCGCGCCGACCTCCCCGTTCCACTCTCCGGCAAGCTCGCCGAGGTCGTCTGGGACGCCTCCGAGACTCCCGAACCGGTCGTGTCGGACGCGTCCTGGCTGCTCCTCGCGGACGAGGCCGACGCCTTCGCCACCGCCGTCGCGGCCGAGCTGGAGGCGCGCGGCCACACCGTCACCCGACGCCCGATCGGGACGGCCCCCACGGGTGACGTCCACGGGGTCGTGCTGGTGCCGGGCGAGCTGGCGGACGAGGAACTGGTCCTGGCCGTCGCGCGCACATCCGTCGCGATGCCGGACGGCCCGCGCCTCTACGTCGCCACCCGCGACGCGCTACCGGTGCTGCCCGGCGAGGCCGGAGACCATCGGCGGGCGCACGCCCGCGCGCTCACCCGCGTCCTGGCGTTCGAACGGACCGTCCAGCGCGCCACGCTCGTGGACGCCGCGCGTCCCGAGGACCTGGTCACCGAACTCCTCGCGGACGACGCGTCCCGCGAGACCGCCTACCGCGACGGCGTCCGCCGCACGGCCCGCCTCGACCGGGCCGTCCTCCCGGAAGCGGGCAAGCGGCGGCGGATCGTCCGGCGCGGCGGGGCG
>NZ_JBFAOF010000357.1:0-6789 GCF_040675125.1 Spirillospora sp. NPDC049652
GGCGCGGGTCAGCAGCACGCCGGGCGTGCCGTCCGGCACCGGGCGGCCGTCCTGGTCCAGGACGGCGATCTCGTCGTCCGGGCTGATGGGCCGCCCCTGGGTGCGGCAGACGACGTCGTCGGGGTCGTCCAGGCGGGTGAAGTTGAGCAGGCCCTCGGCCATCCCGAACACCTGCTGGAGCCGGCAGCCGAGCGCCGGGCGGACCGTCACGGCGACCTCGTCGGCCAGCCGCGAGCCGCCGACCTGGAGCACCTCCAGCGAGCTCAGGTCGTGCCCCGGGCCGCTCTCCTGGTAGGCGAGCCAGCTCTGCGCGATGGCGGGCACCGCGGCCGTGACCGTGGCCCGCTCCCGCTCGATCAGGTCGAACACCCGCTTCGGCGCGGGGGACGACGCGATCACGACCCGCCCGCCGGACAGCAGCGCGCCGAGGATCCCCGGGCACGCGAGCGGGAAGTTGTGCGCCAGCGGGAGCGCCGCCAGGTACACCGTGTCCGGGCCGAACCCGGAGACCTCGGCGCTGCGCCGCGCGTTGTAGGAGTAGTCGTCGTGCGTCCGCGCGATGAGCTTCGGCAGGCCGGTGGTGCCGCCGGAGAGCAGGAACAGCGCCACGTCCCGGGAGCGCGGCGCGGCGGCGTCCAGCGCGCGGCGGGCCGCGTCCGGGTCGTCCGCCGGACGGCACAGCCGCCGCAGGTCCACCGCGTCCGGGGCGGGACGGTCGCCCGCCGCCAGCACGTGCTCGACGCCCGGGTGCTCCGCGCGGATCCGGCGGGCGAGGGCCTGGTGGTCGAACCGGGTGCTCTCGGCGGGCACCGCGACGGCCCGCGCCTCGGCGTGCCCGGCGATGTGCGAGATCTCGCGGTGCCGGTGCGCGGGCAGCGCCATGACCGGCAGGATCCCGGCGCGCAGGCAGGCCAGCGTCAGGACGACGAACTCCCACCGGTTGTCGAGCTGCACCACGATCCGGTCGTCCGGCCGCAGCCCGAGGCCGAGCAGCCGCAGCGCCGCGCCGTCCGCGCGCCGCGCCAGCTCCCGGTAGGTCATCCGGACGTTCCCGCTGACCAGCGCCTCCGCGTCCGGCCGCGCGTCGGCCACCGCGAGCACCTGCGCGCCCAGCGGCCGTCCGATCCAGTACCCGGCGGCCTCGTACCGCGCCGCCGCCTCCGCCGGCCAGGGCGTGACGCCCTCCCTGCTGGGCCTGCTCCGCTCTCCCGTCACAGCCTTCCCCCTCGCGGGTGCCGCTCGCCGGACGGACCGCGCCGTCCGCTTTCCCCGACTATCGCCGGGTCCCGCCACCGGCGGCATCTCCGCGAATGCCACCGCCAGAGCACGCGGAAGGACGCCCGGGAGAGGGCCCGGAGACAGCGGACCGCCCCGCGCCGGTGAACGGCGCGGGGCGGTCGCGGGGCCTGCGGTCAGGCGGACGAGTCGCGCAGGTCGGTGTAGTAGCCGACCAGGTCGTCGAAGGACGGCCCGTCGTCCGCCGAACCGGAGGGCTCCCTGCCGGCCTCCCGGTCGAGCAGGTCCTCCATCTTGTCGAGGGCGAGGTGGAAGCCCGCCGCGCTGTAGGGCATGTGGTCCGGGTCGCCCATCTCGTTCTCCAGGACGACCCGGGAGCCGTCGCCGTCGGGCGTGATGTTCCAGCGGTAGACGTCGCCGCGTCCGGTGTAGGCGAACCGGTGCGGCTCGTCCACCTCCAGGACCTTGCCCTCCTCCACCATGTCGGGGGAGAAGGTCACCGAGAAGCGCCCGCCCTCGACGGGCTCGATGACCACGGGGAAGCCGAACCACTCGGAGTGCCGCTCGCCGTCGGTGACGGCCCGCCACACCCGGTCGGGCGCGTGCCCGTAGTCGTGCTCGAAGCGCAGCGTCGGGGCGCCGCCGCCGGCGGTGCTGAGCGTGGCCCGGGTGCGGAACGTTCGGGGGTCCATCGGTCTGGCCTCCTGTCGTCGCCTGTCCTGGCCCGCGGGGCCGCCGGCGGCCGGGTGTTCAGCCGTGGCAGGACGCGGCGCCCGGATCGTCGTACCGGTCGTGGTGCCGGATCCAGGCCATCGTGTCCTCCATCCCGTCCTCCTGCCGGCCCAGCGGTGTCAGGTCGAGATAGTTATAGGTGTTGTTCAGGATGTCACTGCCGCGTCCGTGGGTCGAGTAACCGTAGAGGACCCGTCCGTCGTCGTGCCGCAGGAAGGCGCTGACCCCGGGCAGTTCGGCCTGGTCGGAGCCCTGGTCGAGGGTGAAGTCGGTGTAGAAGTCGTCCCCGCGCGTGGTGTACCACGGGATGTCCCAGCCCATCCGCTTCCGGAACGGCTGGATGTCGGACTGCGGCGCGGCGCACGCGATCACCAGGGCGGTGTCGCGGGCGCGCAGGTGCGCCAGGTGGCCGATGTTGTCGATGAACAGCGAGCAGACCGGGCACCAGTCGTGCCCTTCGAGCGGCCACATGAAGTGGTAGACGAGCAGCTGCCGGCGGTCCCCGAACAGGTCCGGCAGCCGCCGCTCGCCCTCCGGGCCCTCGAACACGTACTCCTTGTCCACCACGATCATCGGCAGTTCGCGGCGTTCGGCGTTCAGCGCGTCGCGGGCCCGGGTCACCTCCTTCTCACGTTCCAGGAACGCCTTGCGGGCGGTGATCCACTCCGTCCGCTCGACGATGCGCGGACCGGTCATCGGTGTCTCCTTCTCTGGTGGGGGCGGCCCGGGGCGGGCGCGCGGGTCAGCGCAGGCCCGCGCCGCCGTCGGGCAGGGCGGCGAGGAAGCCGCCGCGCCCGATCTCGGCGGCGACCGCCTCGATCTCGTCGGTCATGAAGCGGTCCTCGGCGAGGAACGGCGCGATCGAGCGGACCCGCTCGTAGGTGGCGCGCCCGGCCGGGCTGAGCTGCTCCTTGACGTCCCGCAGGTCCACGGCCTGCGCCGCGGCCAGGAACTCGACGGCGAGGATCAGCCGGTTGTTGTCCAGGACGCGGCGGGCGTTGCGCGCCGCGATCAGGCCCATGCTGACGATGTCCTGGTTGTCGCTGTTGGACGGGATGCTCTGCGTGCTGGCCGGGCCGATCGTCCGGTTCTCGGCGACCAGCGCCGTCGCCGGGTACTGCGCGCCGGTGAACCCGCTGTGCAGGCCGGGCTCGCCCGCCACCAGGTACTCCGGCAGGCCGCCGCTGAGGTGCCGGTTCAGCAGCCGGTTCAGCCGCCGCTCCGACATCACGCCGAGCTGGGTGAGGGCGATGGTGAGGAAGTCCATCGCGAACGCGACCGGCTGGCCGTGGAAGTTCGCGCCGTGGAACACCTCCTTGCCCTCGAAGAACAGGGGGTTGTCGTTGGAGGAGTTCAGCTCGGTCCCGACGACCGTGGTGGCGTGCGTGAGGGTGTCGCGGACCGCGCCGACGACCTGCGGGATCGCGCGCAGCGTGTACGGCTTCTGCAGGTAGATCTCACCGCGCTGGACGAGCGCGTCGCCGTCCTTCTGCGCCTCCACCTGCTCGCGGATCTCGGCGTGCGAGAACGCCAGCCGGCTGCCGGCGAGCAGCGTCCGCAGGTTCGCGGCGGTGTCGATCTGGCCGGGGTGCGGGCGGGCCAGGTCGTGGCCCTCGGGCGCGAACGCGCCGGTCGAGGCGCGCATCGTCTCCAGCACCAGGCCGGTCACGACCTCCGCCTGCCGGACCTGCGCCCACGACCGCCCGACCAGCAGCGCCGCCAGCCCGGTCATCGCGGACGTGCCGTTGATCAGCGACAGGCCCTCCTTGAACCGCAGGCTGAGCGGCTCGATGCCGCGCTCGCGCAGCACCGGCCCGGCCGGGACGGCCTTCCCGTCGCGCAGCACGTAGCCCTCGCCGATCACCACGGCCGCGATCGCCGACAGCGGGGCCAGGTCGCCGCTCGCGCCGAGCGACCCGTACTCGGGGATCGCCGGGGTGATGCCCTGGTTGAGCAGCAGCGCGAGCCGTTCCAGCAGCTCCGGCCGGACGGCCGAGTAGCCGCGCGCGAACGCGTTCAGCCGGGCCGCGACCATCGCGCGCGCCTCGTCCTCGGCGAACAGCGGGCCGACGCCGGCGCAGTGGCTGCGCACCAGGTTGAGCTGGAGCTCGGCCTCCACCGCCGGGTCCAGCATCATGTACGCGAGGTCGCCGTATCCGGTGGTGATCCCGTACACCGGGATGCCGCGCTCGACGATGTCCTGGAACAGCGCGCGGCTCGCCGCCGCCCGCTCCAGCACGTCCCGCGACAGCTCGGCGGGCGCGCCGTCCTCGGCGATCCGCCGGATCCCGTCGGGAGTGACGCCGCCGCCGTCGAGCCGGACCGGTTCCACCTGGACTGTTGTCATTCCATCCACCTCACGTGTTGTCGGAACGGCGGCGCGGCGGTCGCGCGCGCCGGGAACGGGGGGCCTGGTCCGCCGCCGGTCGTGGGGCGGCGGACTCCCGCCCCTGGCCCGCGGCGTCCACGAGGGCGGCGAGCCCGGCCAGGGTGGGGTCGGCGAGGAACGCGCGCGGGGTGGGCGCGGTCCCGGTGCGCTCGCGGACCCGGTGCAGCAGCACCGGGACCAGCAGGGAGTGCCCGCCGAGCGCGAAGAAGGAGCTCTCCGGGAGGATCTGCTCGGTGCCGAGCAGCTCCGCCCAGATCCGGGTCAGTTCGGTCTCGGTCGGCGTGGGCCCGCGGTCGTCGCCGGGCGCGCGCAGCGACGCGGGGGCGGGGAGCTTGCGCCGGTCCACCTTCCCGCCGACGTTGCGCGGCAGGGACGTCATCGTCCGGAACGTCACCGGCGGGACGGTCGTGCCGAACCTGCGCCGGAGCCGGGCGCGCCAGCCCGCGGAGGGATCGCCCTTCGGCGCGCCCTCCGCCGAGCTGTGGGCCGTCTCGTCCCGGGGGCGGGGCACGACGTAGGCGACCAGGCGGACGACCAGGCCCGCGTGGTCGCGGACGGGCACGATGGCGCACTCCGCGATGTCGTCCGCGCCGCCCAGCGCGGCCTCGATATCGGTCAGCTCCAGCCGGGTGCCGAAGAACTTGATCTGGAAGTCCTGGCGGCCGCGGAACTCCAGCAGGCCGTCCCAGCGCCGCCGCCCGAGGTCGCCCGTGCGGTACCAGGAGCCCGGCGCGATGCCGAACTCCTCCTGGCGGCGCAGCGGCGCGAACGCGTCGGCGCCGTCCGCGCCCACGTAGCCGGGGCTGACGTACGGGCTGCGGATGACCAGCTCGCCGGTCATCCCGGCGGGGCACGGGCGGTCCTGGCCGTCCACCACGATCACCTGGCGGCCCGGGATCGGCTCGCCGACCGGCACCGTGCCGCGCACCGGCCCGGTCACCTCGTGCCAGGTCGCGAGGACGACCTCGGTTGGCCCGTAGAGGTTGGTCAGCCGGACGCCCGGCAGCGCCTCGCGCAACTGCCCGGCGAGCTCGCCCGGCAGCGGCTCCCCGGCGAGGAGCAGGTGCTCCAGCGCGTCCGGGCGCTCCTCCGGTGCCAGTGCCGCCATCGCGCGCAGCACCTCCCGGGCGAAGCTCGGCACGGTCTGGAAGTGGGTGATCCGCTCCTCCGCGAGCCAGCGCACGAGCCGCCGCGGATCGACGCGGACCCGCTCGGGCACCGGGCACAGCGCGGCCCCGGAGCCGAGCGCGGCGAAGATCTCGACGAGCGCCGCGTCGTACCCGGCGGCCGCCCACTGCGCCACCCGGCTCCCGGGCGCCATCGCGAAGTGCCCCGCCATCCACTCGCAGAACTGCGCGAACCCGCCGTGCGACTGCGTGATCCCCTTCGGCCGTCCGGTCGATCCGGACGTGTAGGCGACGTACGCGAGGTCCCGCGCACTCCCCGTCACGGGACCGGCGGCGTCCTCGTCGGACGCGCCTTCGGCGGTGAGCTCGTCGAGGGTGACGGGCCGTCCGCCGAGTTCGTCGCGGAACCAGACGGCGAGGGCGTCGTCGTCCGGCGGGGCGTCCAGCAGCAGGTAGGGCGGGCGCAGGTCGCCGAGGATCAGCCGCCCGCGCTCGCCCGCCTCGCCGGTGCCGAGCCAGACCAGGTGCGCGCCGGCGTCCAGGACGCCGAGCAGCGCCGCGACCTGGCGCGGGCCGGTCGGGGTCCGGACGGCGACCGCGCCACCCGCCGCGCCGCCCAGCCGCCGCAGCCCGCGCGTGACGGACGCGGCGAGGGCGGCGAGTTCTCGGTAGGAGACCGTCCCGTCCGGCCACACGACGGCCGGGGCGTCCGGGACGCGTCCGGTGTGGTGCCGCACCGCCGCCGCCACCGTGGGATGCGCGGCGGGCGCCTCCGCGACGCGGTCGGCGGCGCGGACGGCGGCCCGGAGCTGCTCCGGGGTCTCCAGCGGCAGCGCCGCGACGGGCTGGTCGGGGTCCTTGAGCGCCGCGTCCAGCAGCGTGCGGAGCTGGTCGAGCAGGCGCTCCGCCGAGGCCGCGTCGAACAGGTCGGCGCGGAAGGCCAGCGTCCCGGCGACCGTGTTCCCGGTCGTCCGCACCCGCAGTTCGAGCCCGGACGGCACGGCGGTGACGGGCGGGTCCAGCGGACGCGCCGCCACTCCCGCGAAGCGGGGCTCGGGTTCCGGCTCCTCGTCGCAGGCGAAGGACGCGTCGTACAGCGGCGTGCGGTGCGCGGCGCGGTCCACGTCGAGCGCGGCGACGAGGGTGGGGAACGGCAGGTCCCGGTGGTCGAGCGCGGCCCGCCGGGACAGCGCCGTCCGGGCGAGCATGTGCCGGAAGGTCGGCGCGCCCGCGAAGTCCGCGCACAGCACGAGCGGGTTCTCGAACGGCCCGGCCGTGTGCGCGAACTCGGGCCGGGGACGCGCC
>NZ_JBFAOF010000358.1:0-6740 GCF_040675125.1 Spirillospora sp. NPDC049652
CGGCGCTCGACGGGACGCTCACCGTCGTCAGCCCGCCGGGCGGCCCCACCGAGATCACCGCGGAACTGCCGTGCGCCTGACCGGGCACCCCCGCGCGCCACACCCCGCCACGACCCATTCCGGAGGAGACCGATCATGCGGTTGATGCTGGCCGAGGACTCCGCGCTGCTCCGAGAGGGCCTGGTGCGGCTGCTCGCCGAGGAGGGGCACGAGGTCGTCGCGGCGGTCGGCGACGCCGAGGCGCTGCTCGCGGCCGTCGCCGCCGACCCGCCGGACGTGGTCGTGGTGGACGTCCGCATGCCGCCCACCCACACCGACGAGGGCCTGCGCGCCGCTCTGGAAATCCGCCGGACCCGGCCCGAGACAGGCGTGCTGGTCCTGTCGCAGTACGTGGAACGCCGTTTCGCCACCGAACTGCTCACCTCCAGCGCGAACGGCGTCGGCTACCTGCTGAAGGACCGCGTCGCCCAGGTGGACGAGTTCCTGGACGCCCTGGAGCGCGTGCACGCGGGAGGAGCCGCCTTCGACCCCGAGGTCGTGCGGCGGCTGCTGGCGGGCGCCGACCGCGAACGCGCCGACCCCCTCGCCGACCTCACCCCGCGCGAACGGGACGTCCTGTCCGCGATGGCCGAGGGCCTGACGAACGCCGCGATCGCCGAACGCCTGTACGTCTCGCAGAGCGCCGTGGAGAAGCACGCCAACGCGATCTTCGGAAAGCTGGGCCTGGGGGAGTCGAGCGGGTACAGCCGACGCGTCCTCGCCGTCCTGCGGTACCTGGGGGCCTGAGACGCCCCGCCCGAGACGCCGCGCGAGCCCTGCCCGAGACGCCGCGCGAGCCCCGGCGGGCGGGCGCGGAACCGCCCGGAGAGGCCGTGTTCCTGGCAGGCTGTCCACCACGGAAACGACCGCGATCGACGGAGGAGAACGGCATGACGGAGAAGCTCGACTGGATCCCCGCGACGGAGCGCCCGGACCTGCTCGCCGAGCCCGTCGCGGCGGCCATCGGGGACGTCCAGGGCGCGAAGGTCGCCGAGATCGACCCGGAGCTGGCCGACACGGCCGCGTTCTGCGAGCGGTACGAGGGCGTCACGCTGGAGGCCAGCGCCAACTGCGTCGTCGTCGCGGCCAAGCGCGGCGGCGAGGTGAGCTACGCGGCGTGCATGATCCTCGCCACCGACCGGGTGGACGTGAACGGCGTGGTCCGCAAGCACCTCGGCGCGCGCAAGACGTCCTTCGCGCCGATGGCCGAGGCGACGGCCCTGACCGGCATGGAGTACGGCGGCATCACCCCCGTCGGCCTGCCCGCGGACTGGCCGGTCCTGGTGGACGCCGCCGTCGCCGAGGCCGCCGAGGTCGTGATCGGCGGGGGAGTACGCGGCTCCAAGCTCCTGGTCCCCGGCAAGTCCCTGGCCGCGCTGCCGGGCGCGGAGGTCCTCCCGCTGGCCCAGTAGGGAACGTTCCCGCGGCAGGCGATCGGTGGTCAGCGATCGTCGCCGCGGAGGTTGTCGGCGACGCGGGTGAGGGCCGTCCCGAGGACGTCCAGCTCCTCGGCGGAAAGAAAGCCGATCATGTGGCGCCGGACGACGCCCCGGTGCCCCGGACGCACCCGGGCGAGCCGCTCCTCGCCCTCGGCCGTGAGCTGCGCCCAGACCGCGCGGCGGTCGGTGGGGCAGGGCGTCCGGCGCACCAGCCCGCGCTGCTCCAGCTGGGTGACCTGGTAGGTCAGCCGGCTCTTGGAGACCATCGCGCGGCGGGCGAGCTCGGTCATGCGCAGCCGCCGCTCGTCCGCCTCGCGCAGCGTCACCAGGATCTCGAAGTCGGCGTGGGACAGCTCGCCGTCCGCCTTGAGCTGCCGCTCGATCTCCTGCTCCAGCAGGTGCGAGGCGGCGAGGAAGCCCTTCCAGGCGCGCAGTTCCGCCGGGGCGAGCGGGGTGCCGTCGGCATCGGTCTCGGGGGCGGGGTCGGTCTCGGGCGCGGGGTCGGTCTCGGGGGCGGGGTCGTCGGTCGCTCGGGGCCGGTCGGAGCGGTCGGGGCGGAACATGAACCCGATTCTATTCAGTTCATATTTGAATCATTCCGCCGGGAGTGTTAGTACAGGTTTGAACGATCGCGTTCCCCCGCCGAGTTCTCCGCAGTTCTCCGCTCACGACCCTGCCCGGACGCCGCGTCCGGGCGTCCCCGCGAAGGAGCTCCCGTGTACCTGTCCCGCAGATTCCCCGCGCTGTCCGACGTCGGGCTGCTGCTCGGCCGCCTCGTGCTCGGCGTGGTGTTCATCGCGCACGGCTGGCAGAAGTTCCACGACGACGGGCACGCCGCCGTCACCAAGGGGTTCGACGCCATGGGCATCCCGCTGCCGAGCGTGGCGGCGTTCTACGCCACGTGGGTCGAGCTGGCCGGAGGCGTGGCGCTCGTCGTCGGCGTCCTGGTCCCGCTCGTCGGCCTGCTGCTGTTCGCCGACATGGCGGGCGCGCTCTGGTTCGCCCACGCCGACCACGGCTTCTTCTCCCAGAAGGGCGGTTACGAGTACGTGCTGGTGCTCGGCGTCCTGTCCCTGCTCGTGGCCCTCGCCGGTCCGGGGCGGCTGTCCCTGGACGCGCTGCTCGGCGGAGCCCTGAGGAGGGACGCCGTCAGCCACGACCGCAGGCCCGTCGAGGTCTGACCCTTTCGAGGGCGCGAGCACGACCGGAACGCCGTCCCCGGGTGAGTGCGGGCATCCGAGGACGACGGTGATCAGTGAAGGGCCCGGATCCGGACGGCGGGGTCGGATCCGGGCCCTTCCCACGTCGTCTTCCGGCCGCCTCCGCGGCGACCGCCGCGCGGCCCGCTCCCGGGTCCGGTGTCACGTCCCGGGCCCGGTGTCGTGTCGTGCGAAGAATGGCCAGGTAGCGACCCGTATGATGCCTTCTTGTGATCATGTGCCCGCGTGACCCGCTCCTGCGCGGGTAGAGCAGGGGTGATCACACCATCACTGGAAAGGCAGGTCGTGGGGTGTCACGCGCTAGCGAGTTCGTTGTGGTGGCCAATCGCCTCCCTGTGGACCGGGTCGTCGGCGAGGACGGGGAACCGTCCTGGCGGCGCAGCCCCGGCGGACTGGTCAGCGCCATCGCGCCGTTGATGCGTCGCCGGCACGGGACGTGGATCGGCTGGGCCGGAGCGCCCGACGAGCGGCTCGAGCCGTTCGAGGAGGACGGCATGTCGCTCGTCCCCGTCTTCCAGTCGGCGGAGGACGTCGAGCTCTACTACGAGGGTTTCTCCAACGCCACCTTGTGGCCGCTCTACCACGATGTCGTCGCACCGCCGGTCTACGACCGGGCGATGTGGGACGCCTACGTGCGCGTCAACGAGCGCTTCGCCGAGGTGACCGCCGCGGTCGCGGGCAAGGACGCGGTCGTCTGGATCCAGGACTACCAGCTCCAGCTGGTCCCCGCCCTGCTCCGCCGCCTGCGGCCGGACCTGCGCATCGGGTTCTTCCTGCACATCCCGTTCCCGCCGCTGGAGCTGTTCTGGCAGATGCCGTGGCGCAGGCAGATCCTCGAAGGCCTGCTCGGCGCGGACCTGGTCGGCTTCCAGCTCCCCGGCGCGGCGCAGAACTTCGTCCGGCTGTGCCGCCGCCTGCTCGACGCCCGCACCTTCAAGCAGGACGTCTTCTGGGACGGCCGCACCGTCCGCGCCCGCGCCTTCCCCATCTCGGTGGACGCCGAGGAGCTGCGCGGGCTCATCGCCGACCCGGACGTCCGCCGCCGCGCCGCCGAGATCCGCGAGGACTTCGGCGACGCCAAGCTGCTGCTCGGCGTCGACCGGCTCGACTACACCAAGGGCATCACCCAGCGCCTGGAGGCGTTCGGCGAGCTGTTCCGCGACGGGGAGCTGCGGCCGGGGGAGGCGGCGTTCATCCAGATCGCCACGCCCAGCCGCGAGCGGGTCGAGCAGTACCAGCTGCTCCGCGACCAGATCGAGCAGCAGGTCGGGCACATCAACGGCGAGCACGGCGAGCTGGGCATGCCGGTCGTCCACTACCTGCACACCTCCTACGACCGGGCCGAGCTCGCCGCCCTGTTCCTCGCGGCGGACGTCATGGTCGTCACCCCGCTGCGGGACGGCATGAACCTGGTCGCGAAGGAGTACGTCGCCTGCCGGGAGGACCTGGGCGGCGCGCTGGTCCTCAGCGAGTTCGCGGGCGCGGCCGCCGAGCTGAAACGGGCCTACCAGGTCAACCCGTACGACATCGACGGGTTGAAGAAGGCGCTGATCGACGCCCTGCGCGACGATCCGGGCGAGCACGGGCGCCGCATGCGGGCGATGCGGCGACGCGTCCTGGAGCACGACGTGGACCGCTGGGCCCGCGACTTCCTCGCCGCGCTGGAGGAGCCCACCCCCACCACGGCCATCGCCCGCGAGGCCGTCTGACGGTCCCGGCGCCGCGGGGCGCCTGACGTCCGTGACACGTCAAAGGGCGTGTCGTCCGAACGCCGGTCGACACGCCCTCTTCTGTTGTCGCCGTCCGCCGCGCCAGGGCGGGGTGGACGGGCGGTTCAGGACGCCAGGCTGAACGCGGCCCAGACGGCCTTGCCGCCGGTGGTGAGCGGCGCCCACCCCCACGCGTCGCTGAGGCCCGCGATGACGAGGAGGCCGCGGCCGTCCTCGCCGAAGGCCTCGTCGGCCGGGACCAGTTCCGGGGCGTTCCCGCCCGGGTCGGTCACGGTGACGACCAGGCGCCGCGGGTGACCGAGCAGCACCAGCTGTATCGGACGCGACTGAATCTGGTTTACGGACGTCTCAACTCCGTGCCGGAGCGCGTTGGTGACGAGCTCGGAGACGGCCACCAGGACGTCGGAGCCGTCCCCGGGCAGTCCCCACCCGGCCAGCGTCTCGCGCGCGAACGCACGGGCCGTACGGGGCGCGGTGGGGTCGGCCCTCAGGACCTTGCGGGCGGTGCGCGGGCTGCCCTCGTGCGGAGTCGGCCAGAGCCCCGCGTACCCGGACGGCACGGTCTGATCGCTGTGCCGGGACGGCGAGGGGACCCTGTCCCCGTCGGCGGCGCCGTCCGGCGCGCCGAGGGTGGGGGAGGCGTACGGCAGCTCCAGGGGGCGCCGGCCCCGCTCGACGGAAGCCGCGAGGTCGTCGGCCTGGTCAACGAACATTGGCAACCCCCGGGGCGTTCGGACGGGACGGGTGCGAGCGTTCGCTATCTTGCTCCTCACGTCGTGCATATGCAAGACCGTATGCAAGCACGAATGCATGGCCATACGCACACTCAAATGCACGTGCATTTCGTATAGTCGCTCTCGGGGCCGGTCCGGCACCGGGGGCGAGGACAGACAGGCCCGTCCGCGAGGACGGGCCACGACTCCAGCAAGGGGGCTCACGATGGACGGCGACTCAGTGCCGACCGTCATGCGCGAACGGCTCGACTGGCACAAGAGCCGGCGCAGCAATCCGAACGGCAACTGCGTGGAACTGGCGGAGCTGCCGACGGGGGACATCGCGGTGCGCAACTCCCGCTACCCGGAGGGGCCGATCCTCGTGTACACGCGCGCGGAGGTCGAGGCCTTCGTGGGCGGGGCCAAGGACGGGGACTTCGACCACATGCTCGTCTGACCGCCGGGCCGCGTTCCGTCGTCGAGTCCGGAACCCGGCCCATCCCGGTGGTCCGGGCCCTCCCCTCCGCCCGCCGCCCCGAGTACCGTCCGATGGCATGCACCTGGGGCAGATCGCCGCGCAGACGCCCGACAAGCCCGCCGTGGTCATGGCGGGTTCCGGCCGGACCCTCACCTTCCGGGAGCTGGACGAGGAGTCCAACCGCCTGGCCCGGCTGCTCGCCGCCGCCGGGCTGCGCCCCGGCGACCACATCGCCTTCATGCTGGAGAACCACCCGCTGTTCCTCGCGGTCGCGTGGGCGGCGCAGCGCTCCGGCCTCTACTACACGCCCGTCAGCTCACGGCTCCAGCCCGACGAACTGGCCTACATCGTCGGGGACTGCGGGGCGAGGGTGTTCATCACCAGTGCCGCGCTCGCCGACCGCGCCGCGGCCGTCCCTCCCGAGCTGATCCCGGACGTCGCGCTCAAGCTGATGCTGGACGGCACCGCGCCCGGCTTCGACTCCTACGAGCAACGCGTCGCCGAGCATCCGCCGACGCCGCTCCCCGAAGAGGTCGAAGGCGCGGACATGCTCTACTCGTCCGGCACGACGGGGCGTCCCAAGGGCGTCAAGCCGCCGCTCACGCTCGCGCCGGCGGGCACGCCCTCCAAGCTCTACCGGCTCATCACGCTGCTGTTCCAGCCGGACTCCGACTCGGTCTACCTGTCGCCCGCGCCGCTGTACCACGCGGCGCCGCTGCGCTACAGCCTCAACTTCCACCGCTGCGGATCGACCGTCGTGGTGATGGAGAGGTTCGAGCCCGAGGCCGCCCTCGCCGCGATCGAGCGGTACGGCGTCACGCACAGCCAGTGGGTGCCGACCATGTTCATCCGGATGCTGAAGCTGCCCGACGAGGTCCGCGCCCGCTACGACCTCTCGTCGCTCCGGCACGCCGTCCACGCCGCCGCGCCCTGCCCCGTGCCGGTCAAGGAGCGCATGCTCGACTGGTGGGGCCCGATCATCCACGAGTACTACGCGGGGACGGAGGGCAACTGCTTCGTCTACGCGAGCCCGTCCGACTGGCTCGCGCACAAGGGGACGGTCGGCCGTCCGCTCCTCGGCACGGTGCACGTGTGCGACGAGGACGGCGGCGAACTGCCGC
>NZ_JBFAOF010000359.1:0-6731 GCF_040675125.1 Spirillospora sp. NPDC049652
ACCCCACACGAGAAGGTGACCCGCGGCGTCCCGGCCGAGCGGCGCGGCCTGGCGGTCAAGTCGGTCGAGACGCTGGTGTCGAACTGGCGCGGCCCGGCGGGCGCGATCCGGCACAACGGGATCACGCCGTCCATCACCTACAAGTGGTTCAGCGGCCTGTGGTCCTGGGACACCTGGAAGCAGGCCGTCGGGACCGCGGAGTTCGACCCGGCGCTCGCCCGGGACCAGATCCGCTCGATGTTCGACTACCAGATCACCGCGAAGTCCGCCGACCGCCCGCAGGACGCGGGCATGATCCCCGACGCGATCTTCTACAACACCCCGGCCGAGGGCGGCGGCAACTGGAACGAGCGCAACAGCAAGCCGCCGCTCGCCGCCTGGTCGGTCTGGCAGGTCTACCTCAAGGACCGGGACGCCTCGTTCCTGCGCGAGATGTACCCGAAGCTGGTCGCCTACCACGACTGGTGGTACCGGACGCGCGACCACGACCGCAACGGCCTCGCCGAGTACGGCGCGACGGTCGACCCGGCCAACGGGACCGAGGAGGACCAGCGCCAGGCCGCCGCGTGGGAGAGCGGCATGGACAACGCGCCGCGCTTCGACGCGGAGCTCGGCGTGAAGATGCTCGCCAACACCGACGCGTCGGGGAAGGTCGTCGGCTACTCCATCAACCAGGAGTCGGTCGACCTCAACGCCTACCTGGCCGCCGAGAAGCACTACCTGGCGCTGATCGCGGGCAGGCTGGGCAAGCACTCGGACGCGGCGCGGTTCGAGAAGGACTCGGCCAAGGTCGCCGGGCTCGTCCGGGCGAGGATGTACGACGCGAAGTCGGGCTTCTTCTACGACGCGGCCATGGCCGCCGACGGCGGGAAGACCCTCACCGGGCGCGGGCGCGGCATCGAGGGCGCGATCCCGCTGTGGGCCGGGGTCGCCTCCAAGCAGCAGGCCGCGGCCGTCCGGGCCAAGATGGTGGACCCGGAGGAGTTCGCGACCAAGGTGCCGTTCCCGACGGTGTCGAAGAGCTCGCCGTACTTCCAGTCGACCAAGTACTGGCGCGGGCCGGTCTGGATCGACCAGGCGTACTTCGCGCTCACGGGCCTGCGCGGCTACGGCTACAAGGCCGACGCCCGCACCCTCGCCGACCGGCTGCGCGCCAACGCGTCCGGGATGCTCGGCGACGGCGCGCTGCACGAGAACTACGACCCGCTGACCGGCGCGACCCTCAACTCGCCGAACTTCAGCTGGTCGGCGGGCCTGCTCCTCGCCCTGGACGACTGAGTCCCCGGGCCACGGCCCGAACGCACCGCCCCGGGCGGTCCGGCCTAACCGGCCAGGGCCGCCCGGGCGCCCGCGGCGATCTCCAGGTCCTCGCGGGCCTCCACCACGGCGACGCCGACCCCGGCCCCCGGCGGGCTGAGGACGGCGTCGCCGTGCGCGTCCGCGTTGGCGTCCGGGTCGATCCGGACGCCGAGGAAGCCGAGGTCGGCGGCCAGCCGGGCGCGGACCGCCGCGTCGTGCTCGCCGACGCCGCCGGTGAGCACCAGGGCGTCGAGCCCGCCGAGCGCGGCGGCCATCCCGGCCGCGCACTTGCGCAGGCTGTGGTGGTAGACGTCGAGTGCCGCCACCGCCTCCTTGTCGCCGGACGCGGCGCGTTCCCGCAGTTCGCGCATGTCTCCGGTGCCGGCGAGAGCGCTCAGGCCGGAGCGGTGGTCCAGGATGTCGTTGACGTCCTGCGCCGGGATGCCGTGCTTGAGCAGCCACATCGGAATGCCCGGGTCCACGCTGCCCGCGCGGGTGGCCATGACCAGCCCTTCGAGCGGCGTGAAGCCCATGGTCGTGTCGACCGACCGGCCGTCCAGGACGGCCGCCAGCGACGCACCGGACCCGAGGTGGCAGACGACCATGCGCCGGGGCCGTCCCAGCAGCTCGGCCGCGCGGCGCGAGGCGTGCGCGTACGACAGTCCGTGGAAGCCGTAGCGGCGGATCGCGAACCGCTCCCGCCACTCGGCGGGCAGCGCGTAGGTCGCGGCGGCGTCCGGGATGCCGGCGTGGAACGCGGTGTCGAAGCAGGCCACGACCGGGACGTCCGGCAGCGCCCGCCGCATCTCCCCCAGCGCGTACAGCGACAGCGGCTGGTGCAGGGGCGCGAGGTCGACCAGGGCGTGCAGGTTCCGGGTCACCTCGTCGTCCACCACGACCGGACGGGTGTAGCGCCGCCCGCCGTGCACGAACCGGACGCCGACCGCGTCCGGCCGGGGCATGCGGGCGACCTGGCCGAGCACGCGCTCGGCCTCCCGCTCGGCCCCTCCGGTCGGCAGCTCGGCGTGGACGAGCACCTGGTCACCGGCGTCCAGCAGGGCGAGCTTCACACTGCTGGACCCGGGGTTCACCGTCAGCACGCGCATCGGTCTCCCCCTCAGTTCGGCCAGACCCAGTCGCGGACCTCCGGGGCGTCCTCCCCGTGCTCGCGGGTGTAGGCGCGCAGCCGCATCCGCGTGTCGGCCATCCGCTGCCGGATGTGCCCGACGCGTCCGCCCAGGCCGGGGACGCGGTCGATCACGTCCGTCACGAGCTGGTAGCGGTCCAGGTCGTTGAGCATGACCATGTCGAACGGCGTGGTCGTGGTGCCCTCCTCCTTGTAGCCGCGCACGTGCAGGTTGGCGTGGCCGGCGTGCCGGTAGGCGAGCCGGTGGATCAGGTACGGGTAGCCGTGGAAGGCGAAGATGACCGGCTTGTCCGGCGGGAACAGGGCGTCGTACTCGCGGTCGCTCAGGCCGTGGGGGTGCTCCCCGGGCGGCGCCAGGCGCATGAGGTCCACGACGTTGACGACCCGGACCCGCAGGTCGGGCAGCAGCCGCCGGAGCAGGTCGGCGGCGGCGAGCGTCTCCAGGGTCGGCACGTCGCCCGCGCAGGCCAGCACCACGTCCGGGTCCGCGCCGCCGTCCACGCTCGCCCACTCCCAGATGCCGATGCCGCGCTCGCAGTGCCGGGCGGCCTCCTCCATCGGCAGCCACACCGGCGCGGGCTGCTTGCCCGCGACGATCACGTTGACGTAGTCGCGGGACCGCAGGCAGTGGTCGGCGACCGACAGCAGGGTGTTGGCGTCCGGCGGCAGGTAGACGCGGACCACCTCGGGCTTCTTGTTCATCACGACGTCGATGAAGCCCGGGTCCTGGTGGGTGAAGCCGTTGTGGTCCTGCCGCCAGACGTGCGAGGACAGCAGGTAGTTCAGCGATGCGACGGGGGCCCGCCAGGGCAGGTGCCGGGCGACCTTCAGCCACTTGGCGTGCTGGTTGAACATGGCGTCCACGATGTGCGTGAACGCCTCGTAGGTGTTGAACAGGCCGTGCCGCCCGGTCAGCAGGTAGCCCTCCAGCCAGCCCTGGCACAGGTGCTCGCTCAGCACCTCCATGACCCGCCCGGACGGGGCCTGGTACTCGTCGGTGCCGCGCCGCTCGCCCGCGAACACCCGGTCGGTGACCTCGAACACCGCGCCGAGCCGGTTGGAGGCGGTCTCGTCCGGGCCCATGATCCGGAAGGTCGACGGGTTGGCCGCCACCACGTCCCGCAGGTATTCGCCGAGGACCCGGGTGGCCTCGGCGGTCGCGGTGCCGGGCTTGTCCACCGGGACGGCGTGCGGGCGGACGCCGGGCAGTTCCAGCGGGCGCAGCAGCCGGCCGCCGTTGGCGTGCGGGTTGGCGGTCATCCGGCGGTCCCCGGACGGGACGAGCGCGCGCAGCGCCGCGACCGGCCGCCCGTCCTCGTCGAACAGCTCCTCCGGACGGTAGGAGCGCAGCCACGCCTCCAGCTGCGCCAGGTGCCCGGGGTCGTCGCGGACCTGGGCGAGCGGCACCTGGTGCGCCCGCCAGGTGCCCTCCACCGGCAGGCCGTCCACCTCCTTCGGGCCGGTCCAGCCCTTCGGGGTGCGGAGGATGACCATGGGCCAGCGGGGGCGCTCGGTCACGCCGTCCTCGCGGGCGGCGCGCTGGATCCGGGCGATGGCGTCCAGCGCGTCGTCGAGCGCCTGGGCCATCGCGGCGTGCACCCGCGGCGGGTCGTCGCCGGACACCACCATCGGGTCGTAGCCGTAACCCTCGAACAGGGTGCGCAGCTCGTCCTCGGGGATCCGGGCCAGGACGGTCGGGTTGGCGATCTTGTAGCCGTTGAGGTGCAGGATCGGCAGCACCGCGCCGTCGTGCACCGGGTCGACGAACTTGTTCGAGTGCCAGCTGGCGGCCAGCGGGCCCGTCTCGGCCTCACCGTCGCCGACGACGCACGCCACGACCAGGTCCGGGTTGTCGAACGCGGCGCCGTAGGCGTGCGCGAGCGAGTAGCCGAGCTCGCCGCCCTCGTGGATCGAGCCCGGGGTCTCCGGCGCGGCGTGGCTCGGGATGCCGCCGGGGAAGGAGAACTGCCGGAACAGCCGGGCCATGCCCGCCTCGTCCTGCCGCACCTCGGGGTAGACCTCGCTGTAGGTGCCCTCCAGCCAGGCGTTCGCGACCGCCGACGGCCCGCCGTGGCCCGGCCCCATGATGTAGATCATGTCCAGGTCGCGGGCGCGGATGACCCGGTTGAGGTGGGCGTAGCAGAGGTTCAGGCCGGGCGAGGTGCCCCAGTGGCCGAGCAGCCGCGGCTTGATCTGCTCGCGGGCGAGCGCCTCGCGCAGCAGCGGGTTCGCCATCAGGTAGATCTGACCGGCCGACAGGTAGTTCGCGGCGCGCCAGTAGGCGTCGATCAGTTCCAGCTCGGCCTCGTCCGGCGGCGCGCTCGTGCCCACGGTCCCTGCCTGCCTCTCGGTGGTCGCCCGTTCCGTCACGCCCTACCCCTTCCCGGCGATCGCCGGACGAGTCACGCGTCCGCCGATCTTTTCCGCGTCCCGGCTCCGGGCGCCACGGCCCGGCAGGGGTGCCCGATGCGAACCGGTTGCCCTGTTTTATCGTCGGAGTACGCACGAGTTCCGGTTCTCCGGGGGTGCCACCGATGACGGCGTTCGACGAGGTGCGCAAGCGCGAGTTCGCCCGCCTGGACGAGGCGGGCCAGACCTACCTCGACTTCACCGGGGCGGGCCTGGCCCCGCGACGGCTGGTCGACGCGCACCACGACCGCAACCTGCACGGCGTCTTCGGGAACCCGCACTCGGAGAACCCCTCGTCCCAGGCGTCCACGGAACTGGTGGAGCAGGCCCGCGCGGCCGTGCTGCGGTTCTTCAACGCCGACCCCGGCGAGTACGCGGTGATCTTCACCCCGAACGCGACCGGCGCGTGCCGGCTGGTCGGCGAGGCCTACCCGTTCCGGCGCGGCGCCCGCCTCGTGATGCTGCTGGACGACCACAACTCGGTGAACGGCATCCGGGAGTTCGCGAAGGCGCGGGGCGCCCGCGTCCGGTACGTCCCGCTGCGCGCCGGAGACCTGCGGGCCGACGGCGCGACCGTCCGCGCCGCGCTGCCCCGCCGCCGCTCCTCACCCGGCCTGTTCGTCTATCCGGCGCAGAGCAACTTCACCGGCGTCCAGCACCCCCTGGAGTGGATCGGCCTCGCCCGGCGGCGCGGCTACGACGTGCTGCTGGACGCGGCGGCCTTCGTCCCCGCCAACCCCCTCGACCTGAGCGCCGTCCAGCCCGACTTCGTGCCGGTGAGCTGGTACAAGGTGTTCGGCTACCCGACCGGCGTCGGCTGCCTGGTCGCCCGCCGCGCCGCCCTGGCCCGGCTCCGCCGCCCCTGGTTCGCGGGCGGGACGATCCAGGCGGCGAGCGCGCGCGGCGGCTGGCACGTCCCGTCCCCCGACGAGAGCGCCTTCGAGGACGGCACGCTCAACTTCCTCGCCATCCCGGACGTCACCGAGGGCATTGAGTGGATCTCCGGGCTCGGCCTGGACCGGGTCCACGGCCACGTCACCGCGCTCACCACCCGCCTGCTGGACGGCCTCGCCGCCCTCCGGCACTCCTCCGGGCTCCCGATGATCCGGCTCTACGGCCCCCGGAACGCCCGGCGGCGCGGCGGAACGGTCGCCTTCAACGTCCTGGACGCCGGCGGCCGCATCGTGGACGAACGCGTCGTCGCCCGCGACACGGCCGCACGCGGCATCTCCATCCGGACGGGCTGCTTCTGCAACCCGGGCGCGGGCGAGGTCGCGCTCGGCGTCGACCTGCCCCGGCTCCGCGCGGCGGGCAGCACCCGCGCCCGCACGCTGGACGACTACCTCGCCCGGCTCGGCCTGCCCACCGGAGGAGCGATCAGGGCCTCGCTCGGCGTCGCGTCCAACGCCGCCGACGTGGACCGCCTCCTGGCGCTCCTCGCCGCCGCCTACCGCGACCGCTCCCCCGGCACCGCCGGCCTCACCCCGCGCGAACGGTGTTAGGGCCGCCCGCGCGGCGGCCACTCACAGGACGGCCGGTCAGAAGGCCAGGCGGGCGATGCGGCCCTTCTCGCCGGAGGCCCAGCAGCCGCCGTGGGCGCAGGAGACGGTGTCGTAGCTGCCCGTGTCGAAGCGCGTCCAGGTACGGCCGTCGTTCCGGGAGACGTCGCTGCCGGTCGGGCCGACGGCGAGCAGCAGCGGCCCGAAGTACGTCACGCCCGAGCGGTACTCGGCGGGCGGACGCGGCGCGAGCCGCCAGGAGCGCCCCGCGTCGCCGGTGGTCGCGGCGGCGTCCGGGGACGGCTCGCCCGGCCGGTAGTCGCCGCCGACCGCGACGCCGTGCCGGGCGTCCCGGAAGGCCAGCCCGAACGCGCCCG
>NZ_JBFAOF010000360.1:0-6629 GCF_040675125.1 Spirillospora sp. NPDC049652
GTGCCGCGCACGGGCGCGGGTGCGGGCGCGGGCCCCGGCGGAGGTGCGGGTGCGGGCCCCGGCGGAGGTGCTGGATCGCACGACGTGACCTGCCTCTCCTCGTCCGATCGTGTGGCATTCTTGCGCATGTGGAACCACTTGGCATCAAAGGGGCGTTCGTCATCTCCCCCCGCGTTCACGGCGACAGCCGAGGCTCCTTCCACGAGTGGTTCCGCGCGGACGCGCTGCGCGAGCGACTCGGGCACGACCTGAAGCTGGAGCAGGCGAACTGCTCGGTCTCGTCCCGCGGCGTCCTGCGCGGCGTGCACTTCGCCGACGTGCCGCCGAGCCAGGCCAAGTACATCTCGTGCGTGCGGGGCGCGCTGCTCGACGTCGTGGTCGACCTGCGCGTCGGCTCCCCGACCTTCGGGCGCTCGGAGGCCGTCCGGCTGGACGAGGATAACCGGCGCTGCATGTACCTCGCCGAGGGTCTCGGACATGCCTTCCTCGCCCTCGAGGACGAGACGACCGCGATCTACCTGTGCTCGGAGACCTACAACCCGCCGCGCGAGCACGGCGTCCACCCGCTCGACCCGGCCCTCGGCATCGACTGGCCCACCGACGTCGAACCCGTGCTGTCGGACAAGGACGCCACCGCGCCGTCCCTCGCCGAGGCCCTGGCCGCCGGCCTCCTCCCCGCCTACGAGGACTGCCTCGCCTACTACGACAAGCTCGGCACCCCGTTCGCCTAGAGGCCGCGGAAGCCCGCAGGACGGCTAGAGGCCGCGGAGGACGGCTAGCGGCCGCCGCCGAGGCCCAGGGTCGGCCAGGCGGCGTGCAGCGCCTCGCGCCAGTCACGCATCGGCTCCAGGCCCGCGCGGGCCCAGCCGTCGTGCCGCAGGACCGAGTTCACCGGCCGCCGCGCGGGCCGCGGGAACCGGTCCGTCGTCGTCGGCCGGACCCGCTTCGGGTCGAGCCCGAGCAGCGTGAACACCTCGCAGGCGAGCCCGTACCAGGTCGTCTCTCCCGCGTTCGTGCCGTGGTAGATCCCGCAGGGCGCGCCCGAGGCCACCATCCGCACGATCCGGTCGGCGAGGTCGCCCGTCCAGGTGGGCTGGCCGTGCTGGTCGGCCACGACGTCCACGGTGTCGCGCTCGGCCGCGAGCCGTGCCATGGTCGCGACGAAGTTCCCGCCGTGCGCGCCGTACAGCCAGGCCGTCCGGACGACGTACGAGCGGTCGTACTCCAGCGCGGCCCGCTCGCCGTACAGCTTGGAGAAGCCGTACTCGTTGATCGGCGCGGTGGCGTCGCCCTCGGCGTGGGGGCCGTGGCCCGGGAAGACGTAGTCGGACGAGATCTGCACCAGGCGGGCGCCGGTCTCCCGGCACGCCTCGGCCAGGTGGATCACGGCGCCGTGGTTGGCGTCGAAGACCCGCAGGTCGTTCTCCGCGCCGTCCACGTCCGTCCAGGCGGCGCAGTTGACCACGACGTCCGGGCGGTGCGCCGCGACGGCCTTCCGCACGGCGGCCTGGTCGCACACGTCGAGGGACGCGCGGTCGAGCCCGGCCGCGTCCGCCCCCTCCTCGGAGAGGCGTGCCATCAGGTCGGTGCCGAGCATCCCGCCAGCACCGGTGACCAGCCACTTCACCCGGCTTCTCCGTTCCGCTTCTTCAGCGGCTCCCACCAGTCGCGCCGCTCGGCGTACCACCGGACGGTCTCGGCGAGCCCGTCCTCGAACGCGACCCGCGGCGCGTAGCCGAGGGCGCGGATCTTGCGGTCGTCCAGCGAGTAGCGGCGGTCGTGGCCCTTGCGGTCCGGGACGCGCTCAACCCGGTCCCAGTCCGCGCCGAGGGCGTCCAGCAGCCGCCGCGTGAGCTCCAGGTTCGTCAGCTCGGCCGTTCCGGCGATGTGGTAGACCTCGCCGGGCTCGCCGCGCTCGGCCACCACCTGGATGCCCCGGCAGTGGTCGGCGGCGTGGATCCAGTCACGGACGTTCCCGCCGTCCCCGTACAGCGGCACGGGCAGGCCGTCCATCAGGTTCGTCACGAACAGCGGGACGACCTTCTCCGGGAACTGGTACGGCCCGTAGTTGTTGCCGCACCGGGTGATCGACACCGGCAGCCCGTGGGTGACCGCGTAGGCCCGCGCGATCAGGTCGCCACCCGCTTTGGCCGCCGAGTACGGCGAGCGCGGCGCGAGCGGCGCGGACTCGTCCCACGAGCCCTCCTCGATGCTGCCGTACACCTCGTCCGTCGACACCTGGACCACCCGGGGCACGCCCGCGTCCAGGCACGCCTGCATGAGCGCCTGGACGCCCTGCACGTTCGTCCGGATGAACTCCCCGGCGCTCTCGATCGACCGGTCCACGTGTGACTCGGCCGCGAAGTTCACGACCACGTCGTGGCCGGGGACGACCTCGGCGAGCAGTCCGGCGTCGCACACGTCCCCGCGCACGAACTCGAACCCGCCCGCCACCGGGTCGAGGTTCGCGAGGTTGCCCGCGTAGGTCAGCCGGTCGAGCACGGTCACCCGCGCCCCCGCGAACGCCGGGAACTCCCCCGACACGACGTCCCGCACGTACTGGGACCCGATGAAGCCGGCCCCGCCGGTCACCAGAACTCTCATTGCCTGATCTGCACCTTGCTGTGGTCGCCGAGGACGAGTCGATGGGCGCGGGGGACGTTCGGGGCGGGGGTGACCTCGGCCTCCCGGCCGATCAGCGAGGCCTCGATCCGGCCGACGCCGTCGATGGACGCCCCGCGCAGCACGATGGAGTACTCGATCTCGCTGTCGATCACCCGGCAGTCCCGGCCGATCGAGGTGAACGGCCCGAGGTAGGAGTCGCGCACGACGGTCCCCGCGCCGACGATCACCGGCCCGACGATCCGCGACCCCGCCACCGTCGCGCCGGCGTCGACCACGACCCGGCCGATCAGCTCCGACGAGGCGTCCACCTCGCCCGCGACCGACGGCTCGACGGCCTCCAGCACCAGCCGGTTGACCTCCAGCATGTCGGTGACGTTCCCGGTGTCCTTCCAGTACCCGGAGATCACCGTGGACTCGACCCGGCTGCCCGCGTCGATCAGCCCCTGGATCGCGTCGGTGATCTCCAGCTCGTCCCGCCAGGACGGCTTCAGCCTCGCGACCGCGTCGTGCACCCGGGGCCCGAAGATGTAGACGCCGACCAGCGCCAGGTCGCTCTTGGGGTGCTCCGGCTTCTCCTCCAGCCCGACGACGCGGCCGTCCCCGTCCAGCTCGGCGACGCCGAAGGCGCGCGGGTCCGACACCCGGGTGAGCATGATCTGCGCGTCCGGGCGCTCGTCCCGGAACCGCCGGACGATCCCGTCGATGCCGCCGACGACGAAGTTGTCGCCGAGGTACATCACGAAGTCGTCGTCGCCGAGGTACTCCCGAGCGATCAGCACGGCGTGCGCCAGGCCGCGCGGGGCATCCTGCGGGAGGTAGGTGACCTCCAGCCCGAAGTCCGCGCCGTCGCCCACCGCCTCCTGGATCTCGGCGGCCGTCTCGCCGACGACGATGCCGACCTCGCGGATGCCCGCGTCCCGGATCGCCTCCAGCCCGTAGAACAGCACGGGCTTGTTGGCGACGGGGACGAGCTGCTTGGCCGAGGTGTGCGTGATGGGCCGCAGCCGCGACCCCGATCCGCCCGCCAGCACCAGCGCTTTCACCCGCCACCCCCACTACCGGGACGGAGCACGCCCAGACGGTTCAAAGCGGCTCCAGAGACCCCGAAGGAAACACCTCTCGACATTACCGGCCTCCCGCGCACCCCCGGTCCCACTCGGGGCTGACCGGAAGCAGCCATCGACGGCGACGGCCGGACCCGGCCGCGGCACGCGCTCCGCCGGACGGGCGGAACGTGCCGGGACCGGGTCTAGCCTGGATCGGGCCTGGCCGGATCGGCGGGCGGACGGGGCCGGAACCGGCCGGGTCAGCGGGCGGAGATGATCATTCCGGCGGCGACGGTGTTGTTGGTGGCCTCGTCGATCAGGATGAAGCCGCCGGTCAGCCGGTTGCGGGTGTAGTCGTCCACGAACAGCGGCTGGGTGACGCGCAGCCCGATCCGGCCGATCTCGTTCAGGCCGAGCCCGGTCGCCTCCTCGTCGCGGTGCAGGGTGTTGACGTCCAGGCGGTAGTTCAGGTCCTTCACCATCGCGCGCGCCGTGCGGGTGGTGTGCTTGACGATCAGCTTGGTGCGCGGGGTGAGCTGCCGGTCCGGCGTCATCCAGCACACCATCGCCTCCAGGTCCTGCGCGACCTCGGGACGGTTGTTCGGACGCGCGATCATGTCACCGCGGCTGATGTCGATGTCGTCGGCGAGCCGCAGCGTCACCGACATCGGCGCGTACGCCTCGTCCACCGGTCCGTTCGGGCCGTCGATGTGGGTGATCGTCGTGGTCAGCCCGGACGGCAGGTGCACGACCTCGTCGCCCGGCTTCAGCACGCCGCCCGCGACCTGCCCCGCGTAGCCGCGGTAGTCGTGCAGCTCGGGGTCGGTGCTCTTGTGCGGCCGGATCACGTACTGCACCGGGAACCGCACGTCGATGAGGTTGCGGTCGGACGCGATGTGCACGTGCTCCAGGTGGTGCAGCAGCGAGCTGCCCTCGTACCAGGGCGTGTTCCCCGACCGCTCCACCACGTTGTCGCCGTGCAGCGCCGAGATCGGGATGAAGGTCAGGTCGGTGATGTCGAGCTTGGCCGCGAACGCGGTGAACTCGTCCACGATCCGCTCGTAGACGCCCCGGTCGTAGTCGACCAGGTCCATCTTGTTCACCGCCACCACCAGGTGCGGCACCTTCAGCAGCGTCGCGAGGAACGCGTGCCGCCGGGACTGCTCCACGATGCCCTTGCGCGCGTCCACCAGGATGATCGCCAGGTCGGCCGTGGACGCCCCGGTCACCATGTTGCGGGTGTACTGGATGTGCCCCGGGGTGTCGGCGATGATGAACTTGCGGCGCGGCGTCGCGAAGTACCGGTACGCCACGTCGATCGTGATGCCCTGCTCCCGCTCGGCCCGCAGGCCGTCGGTCAGCAGCGCCAGGTTGGTGTACTCCTCGCCGCGGTCGGCGCTGGTGCGCTCGACCGCCTCCAGCTGGTCCTCGAAGATCGACTTGGAGTCGAACAGCAGCCGCCCGATCAGGGTCGACTTGCCGTCGTCCACCGAGCCCGCCGTCGCGAACCGCAGGATGTCCATGGGCTTCCCGGTCGCCCCCGCCGCAGCGCTCATCAGAAGTACCCCTCCTTCTTGCGGTCCTCCATGGCGGCCTCGGACGCCCGGTCGTCGGCGCGGGTCTGCCCGCGCTCGGTGACACGGGTGGCCGCGATCTCCTCGATGACCTGCTCCAACGTGTCCGCCGCCGACTTCACCGCGCCCGTGCAGGACGCGTCGCCGACCGTGCGGTACCGGACGGTCGCCTCGAACTCCGGCTCGTCCTCGCCCCGGTTGGCGAAACCGGTCTGCGCGTCCAGCAGCATCCCGTCGCGCTCGAACACCCGGCGGGTGTGCGCGAAGTAGATGGACGGCAGCTCCAGCTCCTCGCGCCGGACGTAGTCCCAGATGTCCAGCTCGGTCCAGTTCGACAGCGGGAACACCCGGACGTGCTCGCCCTGCCGGATCCGCGTGTTGTACAGGTTCCACAGCTCGGGCCGCTGGTTCTTCGGGTCCCACTGGCCGAACTCGTCGCGGAACGACACCACGCGCTCCTTGGCGCGGGCCTTCTCCTCGTCGCGGCGGGCGCCGCCGAACGCGGCGTCGAACCGGTGCTCCTCGATCGCGTCCAGCAGCGTCGTGGTCTGCAGCCGGTTGCGGGACGCGCGGCGGCCGGTCTCCTCCACCACGCGCCCGGCGTCGATGGACTCCTGCACCGACGCCACGACCAGGCGCAGGCCGAGCTCGGCCGCGCGGCGGTCGCGGAACTCGATGACCTCGGGGAAGTTGTGCCCGGTGTCGACGTGCATGACCGGGAAGGGGATCGGGGCGGGCCAGAACGCCTTCTGCGCCAGGCGCAGCATCACGAGGCTGTCCTTGCCGCCGGAGAACAGCAGCACGGGCCGCTCGAACTCGGCGGCCACCTCGCGGATGATGTGGATCGACTCGGCTTCCAGCACGTCCAGCTGTGACAGCAGGTAATCGGAGCGCTGCATGGGTGGAGACTTCCTGACGTCGGTGGTGGTCATGTCGGGGGCTGGTTCATCGGGGCACGGAGTCCGACAGTTCCCGAATGCCGGTCAGCAGCGTCGACGCCGACCCGGGATGGCACACCAGGATATCCGGCAGCCGCGGGTCGGCCCGGTTGTAGACCAGGGGCGCCCCGTCCACCCGGGACGCGTGCGCGCCCGCGGCGAGCGCGACCGCCGCCGGGGCGGCCGAGTCCCACTCGTACTGGCCGCCCGCGTGGACGTAGCCGTCCACCTCGCCGAGCAGCACCGCCGAGATCTTCGCGCCCGCCGACCCGATCGGCACGAGGTCGAGTTCCACGGGCACGCGCTCGGCGAGCTCGGTCAGGAACGCGGGCGGCCGCGTCCGGCTCACCGCGATCCGCAGCCTGCCCGGCTCGGCCGGCTCCGGCGCGACCAGCACGCCCGCCTCCGGCCACGCGGAGCCCGCGGTCCCGGCCGTCCAGCCGGAC
>NZ_JBFAOF010000361.1:0-6621 GCF_040675125.1 Spirillospora sp. NPDC049652
CCCCGCCACACATTCCCCGCCGCCCGCGCCGCCTGCCTCGCCAGGCGCCGCCGCGGCGGGACGGTCCGCAACGCCAGGTCGTGCGCCACCGCCGTCCCCGCCAGATGCCCCAGGACGATCGCGTTCACCTGCACCATCGCGATCACCGACGGCGTCAGGAGGCCGTAGTCGACCACGTTGCCCGTCGAGCCCAGCAGATCCCAGTCCCGGCCCAGCGGATCGCTCGCCAGGATCACCGTCGTCTGCCCCTCCAGCAGCAGGAACGAGAAGTAGTGCGCCACCGTGTACCCCAGCGCGATCGGCAGCAGCGACCCGGCGAACCGGCCCCTCCACTCCCGCGCGTCCTGCCCCGACACCCGGGCCCCCGCCCACATCGCCGCCCCGTACAGCACCGCGACCGCGCCCACCCACACCAGCAGGCCCGCCGTCCCCGCCGGGACGTCCGAAGGGTCCACGTTGTCGCGCCAGTACGTCGTCCGGGTCACCCCGTCGAACCCCGTCGAGCCGATCAGCACGCACGCCGTCGCCGCCAGCCCCGGCTCGCCGCCCGTCCCCACCAGGCCCGTCAACGGCGTCCGCCACACCAGCGCCCCGTCCGGACGCCGCCCCACCGGGGACATCCGCGCCAGCAGCGACGAGTACGCCTCGAACCCGTCGCCCCGCGTGAACCAGTCCCGCCCGAACCACACCGCCGCCCCGGTGTTCACCGCCGCGTACCCGACCAGCAGCCACCCCACCAGACGCGGATCGCTGTGATGCGGCGCGACCAGCTCCAGCCACACGAACCCCAGCAGCCAGCACGCCGCCGGCCACCACCCCAGCAACTTCGGCGCCGCCCGCAGACCGGACGGGTCGACCCGCGCGACCCGGCACACCGCCGCGTGCAGCGTCCGCAGCGGGTTCACCCGCCGCCACACCGGCCCGAACAGCGCACTGACCGGCACCAGCCCCACCCAGAACGTCACGAACAGCGCCCACGGCGCCATGTTCCGCGCGTCCGAGGACGGCCCCGCGAACGCCACCGCCACCACCGCCGCCGACAGCACCAGCGCCACCCAGCGGGCCACCCGCGTCGGCCACGACGCGTCCAGCAGCCGCGCCAGGCGCGCCGGCAGGGGACGGCCCGCGTCCGGACGCAGCCGCGGCCGCGTCCACGCCACCGTCAACGCCAGGAACGTCACCGCGACCGCCGCGCCGCCGCCCGCGACCGCCGTCACCCCGTCCAACGGCAGATCCGTCCGGCCGCCGAGCCCATGCGCAAGGACCCCGCCCCCCGGCACCGGACCCCTCCACGCCGCGTCGCTCCAACCCGCCCCGCCCGACACCGGGCCGATCCCCACCGGGCTGTTCAACGCCGGGCCGTTCAGCGCCGCTCCGGTCAGCGAACCCACCGCTCAGCCCACCTGAAGCTCGAACGCCCGCGCGCCCGAGTGGTGCATCTCCGCCTCGAACACCCCCGGCAGCGACGCGACCAGCCGCAACGACGCCGGACGCCCCGGCGCGAGCTCCAGCTCCCGGTCATAGCCGTGCAGGTGGAACTCCTCGGGCACGTCGCTGGTCACCGTGATCCGCACCGTCGCGCCGCGCCGCACCTTCACCGTCCGGGACGCCGTCACCACCCGCCCCTTCACCACCGACACCCGCACCTCGGTCACACCGGGCGACGCGTCTCCCGACGGCCCACTCCCCGGCGCGCCACTCGGCGCGACGGTCGGCGGGCCGGGTGTCGCGCCGGTCTCCGGCTGCGTCCGCGCGGCCGGTTTCCCGCACCCCGCACCGGCCGCCAGCAGCACCCCGGCCGCCAGACCCGCCATGACCCTCACCGGCCACCTCGACGCACGCACGACGCCTCCTCCCACTCGTCCTCCCACTCGCCCGGCCGCCCGGCGGACGACCGCCCGGGTGCCGCACACCACACGATGTGACACTAGACAATGACACATTCGAGGCTGGCATACTCCGGCCCGTGGGTGGAATCACCCCCCGAAACCGCCCGAGGGAGCGATCGTGCTTCACCAACCCCCCATCACCGCGCCACCCGTCACCGCGCACGCCGTCACCGCGACCGCCGCGCGCCTGCTCGGCCACCCCGCCGTCCCGCACCTGGCGCAACCGGACAAGCCCGCCGGCGGCGCGGCGGTCGGCCAGGTGTTCATCGCCTCCGGCGCCGCCGCCGTCCTCACCGCCGCGCTGCTCCTGCTCGGCTGGGGCCACCGCACCGGACGCCTCGACTGGCTCACCCGCGCCGCCGCCCTCGCCGAACGCGGCCCCGGACGCGGCCTGCCCGGCTGGGCCGCCCTGCCCTCCGTCGTCGCCCTGGTGTCCCTGCTCACCGCCCTGCTCGGCATGTACTGGGACATCTCCCTGCACATCTCGCACGGACGCGACGTCGGCCCCCTCGCCAACATCGCCCACTACCCGATCCTGTTCGGCCTGTTCGGGATCTTCACCGCGGGCGTCCTCGCCGTCGTGCTGCCCGCCTCCGGACAGCGGCCCGGCGCCGCCGCCGTCCGCATCACCCGCACCTGGCACGCGCCCACCGGCGGCGTGCTGCTCGCCGGAGCCGGCTTCTACGCCCTGCTCGGCTTCCCCCTCGACGACGTCTGGCACCGCATCTTCGGCCAGGACGTCACCCTGTGGGGCCCCACCCACCTGATGCTCATCGGCGGCGCCGGGCTCTCCCTGGTCGCCATGATGATCCTCGAACGCGAAGGCCGCCGCGCCCACGCCGCCACCGCCCCGGACGGCCCGGCCTCACCCGCCTGGGCGCGCTGGCTCCGCCGCGGCATGATGTGCGGCGGCCTGCTCGTCGGACTGTCGGTGTTCCAGGCCGAGTACGACTTCGGCGTCCCGCAGTTCCGGCTCGTCCACCAGCCGCTGCTCATCGCCGTCGCCGCCGGCTGCGCCCTGGTCTGCGCCCGCCTGTGGGTCGGACGCGGCGGAGCGGTGTTCGCCGCCGCGTTCTACATGCTCGTCCGCGGCGGCGTGTCGGTCCTGGTCGCCGGCGTCATCGGCGAACTGTGGGCCGCCGTCCCGCTGTACTTCGCCGAGGCGCTGTGCGTCGAGCTCGCCGCGCTGTTCCTGGCCCGCCGCCCGCTCGCGCTCGGCGCGGTGTCCGGGGTGCTCATCGGCACCGCCGGGTTCGCCGCCGAGTTCGCCTGGACGCACCTGGCCTTCCGCCTGCCCTGGACCGCCGACATCGCCGTCGAGGGCACCGCGATGGCCGTCGTCGGCGGCGTCGCCGGAGGCGTCTGCGGCGCGCTGCTCGCCGAGGGCCTGGACGGCCGCCTGCCCGGACGTCCCGCCGGCACGGAAAAGGGCGCGCCGGGCAGGCCGCTGGTGGCCCGCGCGCTGTTCGCCGCGAGCCTGGCCGTGTTCGCCGCCGCGCTGGTCAACTGCCAGATCTTCACCGTCCCGCGCGGCGGGAACGCGACGCTGACCCTCACCGCCGTCCACGGCACCGGAACCCACCGCACCGCCGACGTCCGCGTCGAGCTCACCCCCCGCGACACCCTCGACCAGCCGTCCTGGATCGACATCACCGCCTGGCAGGGCGAGGGCCTGTACGTCGAGCACCTCGTCCGGCAGGCCCCCGGCGTCTACCGCACCAGCGCCCCCGTGCCCATCGGCGGGCAGTGGAAGACCCTGGTCCGCCTCCACGACGGACGCGAACTCGCCGCGGTCCCCGTCTACCTCCCGCACGACAAGGCCATCAACGCCCCCGAACTGCCCGCCCAGCCGCACGTCACGCGCGCCGTCACCGGCGAACGCCACATCCTGCAGCGCGAGCTGAAGACCGGCCTGCCGCCCTGGCTGTGGGCCGCCTGCTCGGCCGTCGTCCTCGCCTGCACCCTCACCCTGCTCATCTCCCTCGGCTGGGGCGTCGCCCGCATCGCCCGCGTCCTGCCCGCGCCCGCCCGGCCCGCCACCGCCCCGGAGAAGGTCGGCGCATGATCCCCGTTCCGCTGACGGCGGCCGAGCCGCTCGCCACGCACTCGGCCGTCACCGCCATCCCCTTCTTCGTCCCGACGTTCGTGGTCGTCGCGGTCATCGCCGTCATCATCTGGCGCGACCGCCGCACCCCCGACGACCCCGACACCGACGGCACCGGCACCGAGGAGATGGGCGCCGGCGACGACGCGGGCACCGGGGGTGGCGGTCGCGAGCGGGCCGGGAGCCGGGACCCCAACGCCCTCCCGTAGGGTGACGGTTCCATGAACCGACCCGCACCCCACGCGCCCGCGTCCTACCTGTCCGAACTGTTCTCCCTGAACGGACGCGTCGCGGTGGTCACCGGCGGCAGCTCCGGCATCGGCCGCGCCATCGCCGAGGCCCTCGCCCGCGCCGGGGCGTCCGTCGTCGTCGTGGCCCGCCGCGAGAGCGAACTCGACGCCACCGTCGACCACCTCACCGGCCTCGGCGGCCGCGCCGCCCGGGTCAGCGCCGACCTCACCGACCGCGACGCCGTCCGCGCCGCCGCCGACCAGGCCGCCGAACCGTTCGGCGAACCCGACATCCTGGTCAACGCCGCCGGAATCAACCTGCGGCCGCCCATGGGCGAGCTCACCGACGAGGTGTGGGACACCACCATGGCCGTCAACCTCGACGCGCCCTACCTGCTCGGCCAGCGCTTCGGCCCGGGCATGGCCGAACGCGGCTACGGACGCCTCATCCACATCACCTCCCAGCAGGCCTACCGCGCGTTCGTCTCCAGCGGCGCCTACGGCGTCTCCAAGGCCGGCCTCGCCGCGCTCGCCCGCTCCCAGGCCGAGGCATGGTCCCCGCACGGCGTCACCGCCAACACCCTGGTCCCCGGCTTCGTCATGACGCCCCTCAACCAGCGGCTGCAGGCCGACCCCGAACTGGTCGAGGCCCTCGCCGCCCGCACCTTCGCCGGACGCAACGGCGTCGCCGAGGACTTCGCCGGAGCCGCGGTCTTCCTGGCCTCCCCGGCGTCCTCCTACGTGACCGGACAGGCCCTGTTCATCGACGGCGGCTTCTCCACCCACTGACTCCCAGCCCGGCCGCAGCCGAGAAGACCGGCGCCGCTCCCCACCATCGGGAACGGCGCCGGATCTCCCAGCCGCCATAGGCGGCGAGAGCTAGCCGAGGACGGGCAGGTGCCTGAACCTGGTCTTGACGCGGACGTGGGTCCGGCAGCGCCCATCCCACGAACCCGGCCGGCAGTTGGAGATGGACGGCCCGGTGACCCGGTTGGCGAGCCGGCCGTTCCCGTGCCCGGTGACCCGGACCTTGTAGGTGATCGTCACGGTGCCGCCCGGCGCGACGTCACCGCGCCAGGTGATGACCGGCCTGCGGTAGGTCACGGACCCGGAGGAGGCCCTCAGCGTCCGGACCTTCAGGGCGGCGTCGTCGAGGACGTCCTCCAGCCGGTCGGTGATCTCCGCGCTCGTGGCCGTCGCGTCGCCCGTGTTCCGGACGGTCACGCTGTAGCCGACGACCTCCCCGGGACAGGGCCGCCTCACGTCGGCCGTCTTGACGATCTCCAGCCGGGGCTTGCCGGGAGGCGGAGGCGGGGGCGGGGGCGGAGGCGGTTCGGCGCTCTGGCAGTCCGGGCCCCAGGTGGGATCGGAGGTGAAGGTGACCATGCCGTCGCCCCGGTGCGCACCGGGGCTGATGGTCGCGCCCTCGGGGCCCAGGCTGGAGCCGCCGCCACCGGCCCCGCCGACCCACGGCTGCTCGCCCCCGGCGGCGGCCGCGCCACCGCCGCCACCGCCCACGACGCCGCCGCCCCCGCCGCTGCCGGCCTGGTAGTAGCCCGTCCCGTACTGCGCCCCCGCTCCGCCCTGCCCCGCCGAGCCGGCCATGCCGCTCAGATCCGGCCGCGGGCCCTCGCCTGCCGCGCCGCCCGCGCCCCCGTTGCCGCCCGCCTCGCCGGGAGCACCGTTGAACGAACTCAGGCGCGGCGCTCCGGCCGTGCCGGTCGCGCCGCCGTCACCCCCGACGACGGTGGTGGCTCCTGGCCCGGAGGCGGCCGCGCCCCCACCGCCCCCTCCGGCGACGACCAGGTCGGTGGATCCAGAGCGCACCCAGGTGGCGCCGCCACCGCCGTTCCCGCCATTTTGGCCGAATTGACCACCGGCGCCGCCGCCGCCGTACCCGCCGGCACCTGATCCGGCCGCACTGGCACTTCCGCCCGCCCCGCCGACGATGACGTCCAACACCTGCCCGCCGCTCACCGCCAGGCACCCGGTGACCTGCGCGCCCAGCCCCCCGACGGCGCCGCCGTTCGGCCCGGGGCCGCCGCCCGACGCCCCGTAGGCGTCCACACGGACCGACTGCACTCCCTCGGGAACGGTGTACTGCTGGGGACCGCCGGTGAACGCCAGCGTCTGCGTCGTGGCCTCCGCCTGGGCGGAGGCCACGGGGACGACCGTTCCGATAGCCATGGTCACGGCCACGGCGGCTGATGCGCGCATGTAATCGATCTTCACATTCCGTGACTTCTCGATCACTGTACGCGTCAAACGGTCAGGTGCCGGCGGGTGGTGTTCCAGGCCGCGCCAGGTAGTGGGTGAGGTCGGGGAGCAGCCGCGGGCTCAGCGGCGCGCGCAGCGCGTAGACCAGTGCGGTGACCGGCGCGCCCGCGTGGTAGGCGGC
>NZ_JBFAOF010000362.1:0-6606 GCF_040675125.1 Spirillospora sp. NPDC049652
GGACGGCTGCGCCGGAGGCGAGGACGGCTGCGCCGGAGGCGTCGGCGGCGGCTCCTGCCGGCTCAGTCCGTGCGGCGGCGCAGGCGGCTGGGGGGCCGGAGGCTGTGGTGGGGCAGGAGGCTGCGGCGGGGCGGGAGGCTGTGCGGAGAGGTTCGCCGGGGGCCGGGGCGGGGCCTGCGCCGCCGCGTCCTCCCCCGACCGCTGGACGCTGCGGCAGAACGGGCAGCGGGGCAGCGCGATCGGCTCACCGCACCAGGTGCACGGGAGGCCCCGGGCCGACTGGAGCACCGAGTGGAGCATCGCCTGCAGCGCCTGCGGATGGCCGCTGATCGCCACGAACTCCACGAACTTCTTCGCCCCCCAGTACCGCTGGCTGAGCGGCTGGGCCGGGGCGTCGATGAGCGAGGCCGTGCCGAGCGCGGGGCTCAGCGAGTTGTGCAGCCAGTCGGCGTCGCCGCCGGCCGACTGGACGGTCAGCAGCAGCACCGGATCGGCCGGCCGCTGCCGGACCTCCGGGACGGGCTGGGCCGCGGTGACGCGCTCGACCACCGCGTCCGGCGACATCAGGACGGAGAACCCGCTGTTCGGCAGGTACGAGGCGACGTGCTTGCCCAGCCCGACGTTCAGGTGCTCGAAGTGGGCGACGCTGTTCACCCAGGCCCCGGCGAGGGTGGTCTCGGCGAGCGCGAGCGCGAGGCTGACGAGCGCGCCGGGCAGGACGTGCGGCGCGACGAACGCGAGCTGGTCGGCGACCAGGCTGAGGGCGAGCGGCGGCAGCCGGAGCGGCAGCCCGGCGACCCGGTCGGTCATGAGCGCGCCGCGCGCGAGCGTGACGAGGCGTTCCACCTGTCCCGGCGCCCACGCGGGGTAGACGACCAGGACGGCCGGACGGTGCGCGAGCGCGTCCCGGACGACGTCGATGAACAGCGCCTCGCCCTCGGGCCCCGCGGGCGGCTCCAGCCGGACCGCCGCGGACCCGCCGAGCATCCCGGTGCTCGGAAGGTCTCCCACCAGCAGGACTGCGCTCACCGGGACCTCGGTTCGTCCACACGCCCGAACGAAGCAGTCGCCGTGCCGCCGTTCGCGCGGAGCCGCAGTCGCATCATCTCCAGCTCACCCCTATTTTCGAGCGCACCGACAATAGCCATCGAACCCGTCACTCCTCAAGCCGCATTCACATCGGCGCCCGCCCTTCTTCACGCTCAGGGACTACCGACGCAGCCCGTCCCCCTCCGGTTCCTAATCCCCACAATCCCACCGCCGACCGCCTGCGGCCTGGTAACGGATTCAGCACGGTCCACGGGTGATCATCTTGAGGCTCAGTCGGAAGCGCAAGCCGCGACCGGACTCTGTCAACCCCGCACCCACAAGAATTCACGCGGGTGTCCGAATCCGGACACAAATTGGGCTCCCGGACCCTTGCGAGATCCGCTTCCGGACGATCTCGACGGCTCGCCGGCCGGGCGTCGCCGCATGTCAGGACGGATCGGCGCCGTCCCCGCTCCGCTCGTCTGGGTGCCCGCCAACGGCGGAACGACCGTTCCAGGCTTGGGTCCTGCTTAGGCCCTCAGGCCCTCTACCTGGAGGAACGCGGCCTCTAGATTCGATCGACGTCCGACCCCTGTGAGGCACGGAAGGGGGCCGTGATCGTGATGCGGCTTCGAACGTCCCCCGCCGACCGGGGTGCCACCGCTCTCAGTTATGGAGCCCTGCTGCTCATCGGGGCGGCAATGCTCGGCACGATTTGGGTGCTGGTGTCAGGGCAGGTCCGCACCGAGATCACGGCAGCGGTCTGCCGCATGTTCGGCGGCAAGAACTGCACGGCGCCACCCTTTGACTACAAGCCGCCGACCGGCGCCTGCATTCTCAGCTCGAACTCCAAGAAGGTCGGCGCGTCGGTCACCGTGTTCTCGGTGAAGGTGGGCCAGAACTTCCAGGCCGTGAAGATCCGCACCGCGGACGGCAAGGTCAGGATCATGATCGTGCCGGTCGACTACAAACTCGGCGCGGAGGCGGAGCTCGGCGGCGGCGCCACCATCGGCAAGAACAACTACGGGCTGAAGCTCGGCGCCAAGGTCGAGGGGTCGGTGAACCTCAAGTACGGCGACACCTGGGTGTTCAACAACGACCACGACGCGTCGGAGTTCCTCGACAAGATGAAGGGCGACCTGCTCCGCAAGGAGGGCGAGAAGGTCAGCCCCGGCCTGTGGATCTTCAACAAGGTCACCGGCTGGAAGCCGCACTACCGCGACCCGGACATCAACCAGTTCGAGGTCGGCGTGGAGGGCGTGCTGAAGGGGTCGGCCGGGTTCGGCAACCTGACGACCGGCGATGACGGCAAGAAGTCCGTCAAGGACATCGGCACCGGCGCCGAGCTCGAGGGCAAGGCCGGCGACGGCATCATCGTCACCAAGGACAACAGCGGCCCGAAGGACAAGGGCTTCCCGACCACGTCCTACACCTTCCAGGTCAAGGGCAGCCTCAAGGGCGGGCTCAAGGCGTTCGGGTACGGGCCGGGCGGCGAGGCCGCCTACACCGGGCAGACGAAGGTCACCTTCGACAACCAGGGACGGCTGAAGAGCATCACCTGGATCACCAACCAGGAGGCCAACACCTCCCTCGGCTACAAGAACCCGGCCAAGAAGACGGTGAACCCCAAGGGCACCGACAAGCAGATCTCGACGACGACGACCACCATCAACTTCGACGACTCGAACCGGGCGATCGGCCAGCAGTGGATCCGCGACAACGCGTTCCTGATGCCGTTCCAGACCCTCCGGAACACCTTCGACGACAACGGCGCGTTCGTGGCCAAGGACCCCGGTCCGAACGCCAGCCCCATGGACCGGCTGCTCTACGACAAGGGCATCGTGAGCCGCAACCTCTACAGCGGCGACGTGGACGAGTTCAAGCTCGGCCTGGAGGGCGGCGAGGGCCTCAAGTTCGGCATCGAGGGCGGTTACGAGGGCGAGAAGCAGACCCTGGCGGACTCGCAGTACCTTGGTCCGCCTGTGGACGGACAGCGGACGTTCCAGAGCTGGCCCGAATGTGCCCCGAAGTGAGAGGCGGCGACATGCTGCGAACACGGTCACTCGGCGTCGTCGCGGCGGTGGTCGCGCTGGCCTCCGGCTGCGGGTCGTCCGAGCCGGCGAAGGGCACGACCCCGGCGGACTACGTCCGGGGCGACGCGCAGGTCTTGTCCGTCGCGTACCCGAAGGACTGGCAGCCCGGCCCCGACCAGAGCGTCGCGCTGTCCCGGCAGGCCCCGGACCGGTCGGCGTTCCTGGAGGTCGTGAAGGACCTGTCCACCACCGCCGACGCGGGCCAGCTCGACTCGCTCGCCGAGATGGGCCCGCAGCTGCAGACCAAGGGCTACCGGCGGACGTCCTCGAAGAAGGTCGAGCTCGCCGGGGCCAAGGCCGCCGAGCGGCTCGACTTCACCTTCGACGGCTTCGGGGGCGCGGCGGGCGTCCCCGGACAGGGCGTGTTCGTGGCGGTGCTCGGCGCCAACCGGCACGCGCACCTCGTCCGCGTCACCTTCCAGCGCGGGAAGCTGTCCGACGGGACGCTGAAGGACATCGTCTCCTCGATCAAGGTGGGGTCGTCGTGACCGGACCGCTCCGGGCGGTCGGCGGGTGGTTCGCCGCCGCCGCGATCTGGCTGGTCGGGTTCGCCGTGGTGGCGAACCTGAGCACGGACGCGTCGGACGAGCGGACGCTCTCCGCGTTCGACCGGCTCACCCGCCTCGACCTGCCGTGGGTCGTGATCAGCCTGCTCATGGTCGTCGCGACCGGGGCCGTCTACCGCGACATGTCCCGGCTCGGCCGCTGGCTCGCGGTGATCCTGCTGATGCCCGTCCTCACCACCGCCCTCGGCGTGCTGGCCCCCGCCGCCGGCGGGACGTCCGCCGTCGCCGGGCTCCTCTACGTCGTGGAGGGCGCGGCGGGCGCGGGACTCGGCCTGCTCGGCGCGCGGCTGATCGGCAGCCGCGAGGACCAGCCGGACGGATACCTGTAATGCCCCCGTCGTCCCTGCCGTGGTTCTTCACGGTGCTGCTCTGGCTGTTCGGCGCGGGCTTCGTGTACGGCGGCATCCGGAACCGGCGCGAGTCGCGGGAGTTCCTCGCGTCCGCCCAGGTCGTCCCGGGCGTCGTCACCGGCGTGTCGGTGGACGGGCACGGCGACCTGCAGAGGCGGTACGCGAAGCTTCGCTTCACCACCGTCGACGGGACGCCGGTCGAGGCGACCAGCGAGACCTCGAACCCTCCCTACGAGCTGTACCGGATGCAGGGGCAGACCGTCCCCGTCCTCTACGACGCGCGGGACCCGCGCCGGGCCCGCATCAACAACGGCGCGGGACGCGGCGGCGGCTCGGGAGCCCTCGTCATCGTCGGAGTCGTCCTGCTCATCGCGGGGACCGCGCTCGCCGCCGTCAACGTCCTCTGATCCCCCAGGGGCGCCTTCGCCCGGAGCGAAGACGCGGAGCGCGCCGCCCGCACGGCGGGATCGGAGGCGGCGGGCACTCTAGAGTCGTTCCAACGGTCAGGAACACCTCCAGGAGACGGCGATGACGCACCCATCCGACCCCGGCCAGCCCCAGCCGCCGGGCGCCTCCGGCCACCCCTACGGCCCCCCGCCCCCACCCCCGTCCGTCCCCCGCCAGCCCCCTCCCCCCTTCCAGCCCCAGAGCCCGACCCCGGCTCCTGACCAGAACTCGCCCCGGATGACCGGCCCCCAGCAGACCTGGACTCCGCCGCCGCGGCAGAAGGGCCTGATCGCCGGCCTGCTCGACGCGAACTTCGACACGCTGGTCACGCCGAAGCTGATCAAGTTCTGGTACGTCCTGGCGATCGTGCTGATCAGCCTGCAGTGCCTGGCGTTCCTGCTGCTGGGGTTGAAGATCGCGACCTGGGACGACTTCTGGGGCTGGGGCGTCATCATGGCCGTCGCGTCGCCGCTGGTCTGGCTCTTCGAGCTGCTGATGGTGCGGATCCTGATGGAGGCCGTGATGGTGCGGTTCAAGGGCGTGGAGTACCTGCACGTCATCAAGGACAAGATCTGACCGGCGCCGGGCGGCGCTGAGGACGGCGGGCGCCGAGGGACGCAGGCACTGAGACCGCAGGCACTGAGGGCGAGGGACGGACGTCAGGTGGCCGAGTACGGCGAGACGCGACGCGATCCGGGCACGACCCGGCGGGACGTGCCGGAACCGCGCGGCGGCGGGGTGCCGTTGGTGCGGTTGCCGGAGGAGCTGGCGGGGCGGTTCGCGGTGGTCGCGGAGCTGCCCGTGCAGGGGGCGGAGTCGGATCTGCTGCTGGTGCGGGACGGCGGCGGTCGCGAGCTGGTGATGAAGGTGTTCCGGCGCGGTTACCACGCGGACCGGGACGTGTGGGCGAAGCTGCCCGCGCTGGGGTCGCCGCATGTCGTGCGGATCCTGGAGACGGGTAGCGCGGGCGGACGCGACTACGAGGTCGCCGAGTACGCCGAGCACGGCAACCTGCGGACGCTCATGGACGATCCCCTCGACCCGGAGCTGGTCCGCGACATCGTGCGGCAGCTCGCGGACGGGATCGCGGCGCTGCACCGCGCGGGGATCGTGCACCGCGACCTGAAGCCGGAGAACATCCTGGTCACCGGCCTCGACCCGGTGCGGACGGCCATCACCGACTTCGGGCTGAGCCGGGTGCTGGAGCAGAGCGTGGTGTTCGCGTCGTCGTCGCGGACGCTGGCGTACGCGGCGCCGGAGTCGCTGTCGGGGCAGGTGTCGCCCGCGCGCGACTGGTGGTCGCTGGGGATGGTCGTCCGGGAGATGGCGACCGGGCGGCCGCCGTTCCTGGGGCTGAGCGAGACGGCGGTCGTCGACCACCTCGCAACGCGTCCGATGCCGGTGGAGGACGTGGCCGACCCGCGCACGCGGCTGCTGGTGCGCGGCCTGCTGGCCCGCGACCCGCGGCGGCGGTGGGCGTCGGCGCAGGTGGAGGCGTGGCTGGCGGGCGAGTCGCCGGAGGTGCCCGAGGACGCGTCCGTGCCGTCCGGGCCGGGGCTGCCGTTCGACGGGCGGCGGTTCACCGACCGGCGCGAGCTGGCGCGGGCGCTGGTGGAGCGCTGGGACCACGCGGCGGTGTACCTGTTCGGTCGCGGCGAGGCCGGGGAGGCGTGGCGGACGCTGCGGGACTGGCTGGCGGAGATCCCCGACGACGGCCGCATCGAGCTGGTCGACCGGTACCTGACCGCGGACGGCCTGACGGCTGACGCCAAGCTGCTGCATCTCGTCCGCTGGCTCGATCCCCGGTTGCCGCCGCACCACCTCGGCCGCCGGGTGACGCCGGACGACCTGCCCGGGCTGGCTGCGCTCGCGGGCGAACCGGGGCATCCCGACCACCGGACGGCATGCCTGCTCGGCAAGAGCCTGTGGAACGAACGCCTCCTGGACGTCCTCGCCGGTTTCGACGGCGCACACGAGCTGGCGCGTATCGACGTCCAGTGGCGGGCGCACGTGGCGGCGTGGAACGACCTGGCACGCTGGCTGCGCTCGCAGCAGGCGCTCCCGCTGTCGGCGAAGGCGCGGCTGCCGGAGACGGGCGTGACGGACGCGCCCGTCGCGGGC
>NZ_JBFAOF010000363.1:0-6600 GCF_040675125.1 Spirillospora sp. NPDC049652
GGGCCGTCCGCCCCGGACGGGTGCGGGCCGTCCGCCCCGGCGTGCGCAGAGCGGGACCCGGGCGTCGGACGGGGGTCAGCGGCCGGTTACCCTTCACGGCATGGCGATGGAAGCTCCTGAGCCCGCGGTGGACATCGACATCCACACGACGGCGGGCAAGATCGCGGACCTGGAACGGCGGCGGTACGAGGCGGTGCACGCGGCGTCCGCGGCCGCGGTCGAGAAGCAGCACGCCAAGGGCAAGATGACCGCGCGCGAGCGGATCGACGCCCTGCTCGACCCCGGCTCGTTCGTCGAGTTCGACACCTACGCCCGGCACCGCTCCACCTCCTTCGGGCTGGAGGCGCGGCGGCCCTACGGGGACGGCGTGGTCACCGGGTACGGCACGGTCGACGGCCGCCCGGTCGCGGTGTTCAGCCAGGACTTCACCGTCATGGGCGGCTCGCTCGGCGAGGTCTTCGGCGAGAAGATCACCAAGGTCATGGACCACGCGCTGAAGACCGGCTGCCCGGTCATCGGCATCAACGACTCCGGCGGCGCGCGGATCCAGGAGGGCGTGGTCGCCCTCGGCCTGTACGCCGAGATCTTCAAGCGGAACGTGCACGCCTCCGGCGTGATCCCGCAGATCTCGATCGTGCTCGGGCCGTGCGCGGGCGGCGCGGTGTACTCGCCCGCGCTGACCGACTTCGTGATCATGGCCGACCAGACCTCGCACATGTTCATCACCGGCCCGGACGTCATCAAGACCGTCACGGGCGAGGAGGTGACGTTCGAGGAGCTCGGCGGCGCGCACACGCACAACACCCGGTCGGGCGTCGCGCACTACCAGGCGTCCGACGAGAACGACGCGCTGGAGTACGTGAAGTCGCTGCTGGCGTACCTGCCGTCCAACAACCTGTCGGACGCCCCCGCGTTCGAGGCGCCGGTCGACCTGGACGAGGTGGACGAGGAGCTCGACACCCTCATCCCCGACTCGCCGAACCAGCCGTACGACATGCACCGCGTCATCGAGCACGTGCTGGACGACGGGGAGTTCCTCGAGGTCCAGCAGCTGTTCGCGCCGAACATGATCGTCGGGTTCGGCCGGGTCGAGGGCCGCTCGGTCGGCGTCGTCGCCAACCAGCCGATGCAGTTCGCCGGGACGCTCGACATCGACGCCTCGGAGAAGGCCGCCCGGTTCGTCCGCACCTGCGACGCGTTCAACGTGCCCGTGCTGACCTTCGTGGACGTGCCGGGCTTCCTGCCGGGCACCGACCAGGAGTGGAACGGCATCATCCGGCGCGGCGCCAAGCTGCTCTACGCCTACGCCGAGGCGACCGTCCCGCTGGTCACGGTCATCACCCGCAAGGCGTACGGCGGCGCGTACGACGTCATGGGCTCCAAGCACCTCGGCGCGGACGTGAACCTCGCCTGGCCGACCGCGCAGATCGCCGTCATGGGCGCGCAGGGCGCGGTGAACATCCTCTACCGGCGCGAGCTCGCCGCCGCCGAGGACCCCGACGCCCGCCGCGCCGAGCTGGTCACCGAGTACGAGGACACCCTCGCCAACCCCTACATCGCGGCCGAGCGCGGCTACGTGGACGCCGTGATCAAGCCGTCCGAGACGCGCGGGCAGATCGTGCGGGCGCTGCGCTCGCTGCGGGAGAAGCGCCGGACGCTGCCGCCGAAGAAGCACGGCAACATCCCGCTCTAGGGGAGGGCCGGTTCCGGGGAAGGCTGTAGGCAGGGCAATGTTCCGGCAAAGGAGTGTGCGGTCATGGACGACGGCAAGGCGTTCCTGAGGATCGTGCGCGGCGACCCGTCCGCCGAGGAGGTCGCGGCGCTCGTCGCGGTGCTGACCGCGCGCGCCCGGGAGGCCGCGGCCGCCCGGGACGGGGCGTCCGGCGGCGGTCCGGCGTCCCGCTGGGCCGACCGCGCGCGCCTCACGCGCACCCCCGCCCCCGCCCGTCCCGGGCCCGGCGCCTGGCGGGCGAGCGCGCTTCCCAGCTGAGGTTTCGGGTCGCGCCGGGGGCGCCGCCCCGGCGCGACACGTAACCGTGGTTCACCCCCTGGATCGGGGGGTGCGCACATAAGGTGAGTGGCGATGGCCACCTCGGAGTTCGTTCCTCAGCCCGCGCGATACGCGATCTTCGTCGACGCGGGGTACCTCTACGCGGCCTCCGGTGCGCTGCTCCTCGGCTGCGGTTCGCGGCGCGAGTACCGGGTCGCCGCCGAGAAGCTGATCAAGGCGCTGACCGACCACGCCGACGACCATCTGGTCGGCGAACTGCTCCGGCTGTACTGGTTCGACGCCGCCCCCAAGCGGCAGCCGACCGTGGACCAGCGGGTCATCGCCAACCTGCCGCTGGTGAAGCTGCGGCTCGGCAACCTGAACGCGCAGGGCCAGCAGAAGGGCGTGGACGCCCAGCTCCGCGCCGACCTGGAGGCCCTGGCCCGGCACCGGGCCATCACCGACGCGGTGCTGCTCGCGGGCGACGAGGACATGCTGCCGGCCGTCGAGGCGGCGCAACGCTACGGCGTCCGCGTCCACCTGTGGGGCGTGGAGCCGACGCACGGCTCCAACCAGGCCGAGTGGCTCGTCTGGGAGTCCGACACGGTCGAGGTGCTGCCCGCCGACTTCCTCCGCCCCTACTTCACCAAGACCAAGGCGCTGCCGGTGCCGGCCGTCACGCCGGTGGACACCGCGCCCGCCGCCGGGAAGCCCGCCGTGCCGTCGCCGTCCCAGGTGTTCGCCGGACGGGTGCCGTCGGTGCGTCCCGCGCCGGGGACGCCCGCGCCGTCGGTCGAGGCCGCCCCGGCCGCCGCGCCCGCCGCCGGCCGCGCCAACCACACCGCTCCCCCGCCCACCCCGGCCACGGTCGCCGCCGCGCTGAACGCCGCCGCCGCGTCCCTGTCGGAGGGCAAGCTCGGCCCGGACCGCGCGCACATGCTGGAGATCGGCGAGCACGTCGCGCAGAAGTGGATCTTCGAGCGGGGCCGGGACAACATCCGCGACCTGCTGCCCGGCCCGATACTGCCGCCGGTCATCGACAAGGAGCTGCTGATCGAGGCCGAGAAGGAGCTCGGCGGCTCGCTCCGGCCCTACCAGGAGGCCCGCACCTGGCTGCGGGACGGCTTCTGGGAGCGGGTGTACCGCGAGTTCGGCATCGGCATCGGCACGTCCGACTGAGCTGCGTTTGGTGATTATTCGGACACCGTGCGTGCGCGCACGGTAATGTCCCGGCCGTGACCGAGCCGTCGCCGTCCGCGTCCGCCCCGCCTTCCGCGGGCGGCGTCCCGGCCACACCCTTACGGCGCGCGGCCGCGCTGGTGGCGGCGTTAGCGGTGGTGGCGCTCGGCACCGGATGCCGGGGGCCGGTCACGTTCTACCGTCCCGGGCAGGGGCCTTCCGACGCGCCGGTCGTCGGGCTCGGCGCGCCCTCGCCGTACGTCCGCCCGAGCGGCAACCTTCCCGGCGGCCTTCCGCGCGGCCTTCCCGGCGGTCCCCGAGGGGACGCGGCGGGCGTCTACGCCGGGGCGGCCGGCCCGTCCGCACTGGCCGGACCGCTGCGCGACCTGCCGCAACGCCTCTACATCCCGGACGCCCGGACCGGCGGCGTCACCATCCTGGACGCGGCGACACTGCGTCCGGTGGGACGGCTGCGTCCGGCGCCGCCCGGGCCCGTCCAGCTCACCGTGGCCCCCGACCTCGCGGGCCTCTGGCTGAACGACACCACGCACGGCACGGTCGTCCCGCTCCCCCCGGTGGTCGGCGGCGTCCGGCACGTCTCGACGCTTCCGGCGCCCCGAACCGCGCCCACCACCTCGTCCGCCGCGAGCCCGCGCGCCGAGACCAGCGCTCCTGGCGCCGAGACCAGCACACCTGGGCCGAGCACCGGCACCCTCATCGCCCACCCCGGTGCGCGCGGACACGGCCCGAGCCCGCACCCGGCGCGCCCGCACCGACCAAGCGGCGAGAGCAGAGTGCACGGACGCGGTAGCGCGCGGTCTAAGGCGTCCAGGCACGGGACGGGTCGCGTGGGTACTGGTCGTCCAAGGGGCGTGCGCCCAGGTGGGGACGGCCAGGGGACCGGGCGCGGGACGCGGGGGCCGAACGGCACGTACCCCGACTCGGACTGGCGTCGGACTGGCGCAGGTCAGGGTTCAGGCGGTCGCGGCCTCCTGCCGAGTGCGGATGAGCGGCGCAGGGGGGTCGGCGGTGAGGTGGGGCCTCTGGAGGCCGTGGTGCGCGGGGTCGTCCGGCGGCTGCCGGTGCCGGGGACGCTGTACTTCGCGCCGGACACGCTGGCCACGGTCGTGGTGTCCGCGCGGGGGCGGCGGGTGGACGTCGCGCCGGCCGGGGCGGAGTCGTGGACGACGATCCCGCTCCCCTGCGCGGGCGGCGCGGCCGACTTCTCGGCGGACGCGTCGCTGCTCGCCGTCTCCTGCGCGGGCGAGCGCGGGGTCGTCCTGGTGGACCTGCGGCGCGGACGGGTCGTCGCGGACCAGGCGCTGACCACCGGGGCGCGGGCGTCCGCGATCCGGCTGGTGCCGGACGGCTCGCAGTTCGCCGTCGCCGACCCGGGGACGGGCGGCGTCTGGCTGCTGGACGCGCGCGACCTCCGGGCCGTCCGGTTCGTCCGGACGTCGCCGGGGGCGTCCGCGCTGGTGCTGAGCCGCGACGCACGCGCCCTCTACGCGGTCGGGCCCTCCGGGGTGACGGTGCTGGACGCCGCGTCGCGGCAGGTCGAAGCCCGGTGGCCGGTCCAGGGCGGCGGGGAGCTCGTGGCGGGCGGCGTGTCCGCGGACGGGCGGACGCTCTGGCTGACGCGTCCGTCCACCGGGACGCTCGTCGCGCTCGACACCCGCACCGGCGACCGGCTCGGTCGGCGCGCCTCGCCGGGCGTCCGGGAGCGCCGCTCCCGTTCCCGCAGCCCGGCCGCCGCTCGCTCGGCGGCCCCGGGATCTTCCGCTGATCAATCGGGATGCCGACGCCCGGACGGCGTCGGTACGGTGGCCCGTCATGAGCGAGATCAACACGGTGGCCGTGGCCGAGTACCTGGCGCGGATGCTGTCCGACGGACACGGCATCCCCGCGCACCAGGACGGCGACGCCGTCGACCTGCCCGAGCACGGGCTGCGGGTCGTCGTGGGCACGCCCGAACTGCAGCCGAACGGGCAGGTCGTCCGGGTCCCGATCGGGGTCGTCCTGCCCGGATGGGAAGGCGTCCCCGCCTGGGACCAGGCCGTCGGGATCGGCCACGACGAGCGGCATCCGGTCACGGACGCGGTCACCGGCTGGATGCACAACACGTTCCCGGTGTTCGCCGCCGCGTACGTCCCCGGCACCGACCTGATGGAACGCGTCGAGCCGTTCGCGATGAGCAACGGGAAGCAGAGCGCGACGGTCTTCTGCGGGCCGCTCGGGATGCGCGACTTCGGCGGGATGGGCGACGCCGTCCGGGACGCGGCCGTGGAGCGGCCGCCAACCATGCGCGTCGTCCAGACGCTGCTCGACGGCTACGCCTATCCGGACCGTCCGATCTGGACGTACACCTTCTGCGCCAACATGGCGGACGGCCCGATCACCGAGGTCACCATCCTCAACGACGACGCGAGCGAGTCCATGGCGCACGTCGCCGACCACCTGCCGTGGGACGGCGGCCACGGCTCCATCAAGTCATGGGCGCTCGTCGTCCCCGCCACCGGCGGAAACTAGGGGCCGTCGCCGCCCGGGACGGCGAGGCCCGTCTCGTAGGCGGCGATCACGGCCTGCACCCGGTCGCGCAGGCCGAGCTTGGCCAGCACGTTGCTGACGTGGGTCTTCACCGTGTGCTCGCTGACCACCAGGGCCGCCGCGATCTCCGGATTCGACAGGCCGCGGCCGAGCAGCCGCAGCGTCTCGCGCTCGCGCGCCGTCAGCACGACCAGCCGCTCGTCCGACGGCGCGCGGACGACCGCGCCGGAGGTGAACTCGGAGATCAGCCGCCGGGTCACCGACGGCGCGAGCAGCGACTCGCCCGCCGCGACCACCCGGACGGCGTGCACCAGGTCGTCGCGGCGGACGTCCTTGAGCAGGAAGCCGCTCGCTCCGGCGCGCAGCGCGGCGAACACGTAGTCGTCCTGGTCGAACGTGGTGAGCATGACGACCCGGCAGTCCGACTCGGCGCACACCGCGCGGGCCGCCTCGATGCCGTCCATGCCGGGCATCCGGATGTCGAGCAGCGCCACGTCCGGGGCGTGCTCGCGGACGGCCGCGACCGCCTGGAACCCGTCCCCGGCCTCGGCGACCACCTCGATGTCCGGCTGGGTCGACAGGATCAGCGCGAACCCGGCCCGGACGAGCTCCTGGTCGTCGGCGACCACCACGCGCAGCGTCATGCGCCGATCCTGGCGCACCCCTCCGTCCCCGCGCTCCCCGGGGTGGCCGCGGGAGACACAGGGGCCGCAGGACTCGCGGGACTGGCGGGCGTCGCGGGCGTCGCGGAAGACACAGGGGCCGCGGAAGCCTCGGGGAACGCGGAGGTGGCGGAAGCCGCGGGGAACGCGGAGGTCGCGGAAGCCGCGGGGAGGACGGCGTGGACGGCGAAGCCGGGACGGCCGTCGTCGCGCGGGCCCGCT
>NZ_JBFAOF010000364.1:0-6592 GCF_040675125.1 Spirillospora sp. NPDC049652
CGGCGTCGGCGGCCACGCGTCCCCGCTCCGTCCTGAGCCACTGATCCACACCGGGCCTCCGGCACCGCACGGGGCAGAAGAAGCGGCGGTGCCTAAGAAACACCGCGAGCCGGACATGCGACACGGCCGGGTCCCGAGGTCGGGACCCGGCCGTGTCGCATGTCCGGGCGGACGCCCGCGTCTCAGTGCCGGGCGAGCGTCTCGTCCAGCAGCCTGATCCAGAGCGGGCCGATCCGGTCCAGGTGGTAGCGCTCGGTGGCGGCGGGCGCGGCGTCGCCCAGCCGGTCGCGCAGGTCGCGGTCGGACATGAGGCGGTCGAGCGCGGCGGTGAGGGCGTCCAGGTCGCGGGGCGGGACGAGCAGCCCGTTCACCCCGTCCTCGATCATCTCCGCCGGACCCGCCGGGCAGTCGAAGGACACCACCGCCACGCCCTTGCTCATCGCCTCCAGCAGCACCAGCGGCATGCCCTCGTACCGGGACGACAGCGCGTACACAGAGGCGCGCTCGAGGGCGCCCGCGATGTCGGTGCGCGGTAGCAGCTCGATCCGGTCGCCCACGCCGAGCTCGGCGATCTGCTTGCGGAGCCGGGCCTCGCGGGCCCCCGTGCCGTGGATGCGCAGCCGCCACTCCGGATGCTTGTCGACCAGCGGCGCGTACGCCTTGATGAGCATGTCGAAGCCCTTCGCGCGGACCAGCCGTCCGGCGGCCAGCACCACGGGGGCCGTGCGCGGGGACAGGCCGCCGCGCAAAGCGGGCAGGGCGTTGGGGATCGCCACGATCCGCACCGGCGTGTCCGCGAGCGCCCGGGCGAACCCGTCGCGGGCGGTCTCGGTGAGGGCGACCAGCACCGACAGCCTGCCGTACCGGCGCAGGATCTCCCCGCGCAGGGCGGGGCGGTAGCCGGGCAGGTGCCGGTGGTCCTGCCCGATCGTGACGACGCCCTTGGGCGCCAGTTCGGCGAGCAGCAGGACGAGCGAGGGGCGGGTGCCCATCAGCACGTCTGCGGGCCCCGCCAGGACGGCGCGGACCAGCCGCAGGTCCGTCAGGAGGTTCATGTCCCGGAAGCTGGCGTCCTCCAGCGGGGTCAGGATGCTCGGCAGCCGCCGCAGCACACGCCGCGACAGGTGCAGCAGCCGCCCGGCCGCCGGACCGTGCGCCCCGGGACGGCGGTCGTCGGCGAAGGTGACGCGGACGCCGTCCGGGACCGGGAAGAACGGGTCGTCCCGCCACCGGATCACGCTGACGATCTCGACGTCGTGGTCGCGGGCCAGGAACCCGCACGTGCCGAGGACGGTCCGGATCGTCCCGCCGGTGCCGTAGGCGTGCTGGAGCAGTACCCGGACGACCGGCCGCTCCCCGTGGGCCGGTCTGATCCGGCCGCGCGCGACGAGCCGCAGCAGCACGAACGCCAGCCGGCGGACGAGCCGGTGGACGCCGCGCCCCGGGTCCTTCAGCCGCGCCTTCCAGCTCCTCCGACGCTTGGCGGGAGCGTCCCCGGACGCCTTCCCTACCTGACCTGCCATCATCCGCAACCCCCGAACTTTCAGAGCACTCCCAGTGCTCTCGGGGGCCATCCTGCTCGAAGGATCGGGTGATCCGTAGAACTTTCCCGGAGACTGGTGCGCGGTGCCCCGGATACGGTTCGGGTGTCCGGATCCGCGGTGCCGCCGGACGCCGGCCGGGGCCCGGCGGCCACCGGATCAGCCGGCGGTGTTGACCTCCTGCTGGAGGGCTCCGCCGCGCACCCACTTGGCCCAGGACATCTGGTAGAAGCTCCAGCCGTTGTCCCAGGGCAGCTCCCGGTCGGTGCCGGTGATGACCACCGGGTCGCCCAGGTAGGAGAAGCTGTAGTACCACTCGGCCTTGCTGGGCGGGGAGTTCACGCAGCCGTGGCTGACGTTCTGCCGCCCCTGCGCCCACGTGGTGGACGCCATCGAGTGGATGTACTCGCCGCTGTTGGAGATCCGGACGGCGAAGGGGATGACCTCCTTGTAGCCGCCGTTCGCCTTGTCCTCCGGCTTGACGCCCATCCACTCGGACGTCATGATCGCCGGGTTCTCCTTGCCCATGGTCAGGTGGACGCCGCTGGTGGTCTCGTAGATGTCGACCCCGTTGCGGATGCGTCCGCCGCGGCCGGCGGAGATGCCCCAGCCGTTGACCTTGACGCCGTTCTTCTTCACCACGAGCCGGTGCTTCTTGACGTTGACGGTGACCATGTGCGCGTCGCCGATCTTGAACGAGCGGGTCACGTCGGCCATGCCGTAGGTGCGCTTGCCGGACTTCACGCCGGCCAGCTTGGCGGTGAAGGTGATCTTCTGGTTGGGCTGCCAGTACGCGCCGTTCTTGGTGCGGAAGACGACGTGCTGGTCGTCGGTCCACCGCCACGCGCCGACGCCCGGCTTCTCCGAGCGCACCTGCAGCACCTTCTCGACGGCCTTGCGGTCGCCGACGTCCCGGTTGAAGGTCACCATGATCGGCATGCCGATGCCGACCTTCTGCCCCGCGCTCGGCGTGACGTCGGTGATCTCCAGCTCGTTGCCCGCCTTGACCGTGCCGAACGCGCTGGTGGCGGTCGCGGTCTTGCCCTTGGGGCTGCGCGCGGACGCCTGGACCTGGTACTGCGATCCGGGCCGCAGCGTGCGCGACTGCCAGGTGGTCTTGTCCGCCGACATCTCGCCCTCGACGGGCTTGCCCTTGCGGGTGACCACGACCTGGTCCAGCGTCCCGCCGGCGACCTTGACCGTGACGCCGGCGTCCGGGGCCGCGCGGCCCTCGCCGTTGCCCGGTGTGATCGTCAGCTGTGGCGACCCGGCCTCGGCCTTGCCGTCCACGTTCGTGCCCTCGTGCTTCTCCCCGCCGCCGCACGCCGTCAGCGCCAGCGCCATCGCGGTGAGCCCCGCGCCCGTCCGCACCCCCGCGGTGAGCGTCCGCCCCACGTCAACCTCCCGAGACCCCGCCGTATGCGGGAGACATTAGCGACAATTGTCACCGTTTTGGTGGTTGATCGGACGCATCACATGCTCCGAGATCAAAGCGTTGCCGAACGCCCCGGGGGTAAGCGAAGCCCCCTTACCGGTCAGACGCTCCAGCGCGGTGACCCAGGTCACCGCGCTGCCGGCCCGGAATCAGGCGAGCGCACTGCCCGCCTTCCACTTGGCGAAGGACATCTGCCAGAAGCCCCAGCCGTTGTCCCATTCGAGCTGGCGGCTGCTGCCGGTCAGGTCGAGCACGTCGCCGCGCTGCGCGGTCTCGTGGTACCAGCGCGCGTTGGCCGGGCTGAGGTTCAGGCAGCCGTGGCTGGTGTTGGCCGAGCCCTGGATGCCGACGTTCCACGGCGCGGAGTGGGTGTACTCGCCGCTGTTGGAGAACCGCACGGCCCAGTCGACCTCGGTCTTGTAGTAGCCGGGGTCGCCCGGCTTGCGGCCCGGGGACACCATCGTCACGTGCCCCTCGCTCCCCATCAGCAGGTGGACGCCGCTGGTGGTGGTGTACTCGCGGGTCGAGCCGTTGCCCGCGCTGAACGGGATGCTCCGGATCTTCCGGCCGTCCTCGTACACGGTCATGTGGTGCGCGGCGATGCTGCCCTTGGTGATCCGCTTCGCGCCGATGTTCATCGTCGCGGAGGTGTCCTTGGCGCCGTAGACGCCGCGGCCGATGCCGACGCCGGCGATCCTCGCGTCGATCCGCACCTTCTGGTGCGGGGCCCAGTAGGTCTTGGTGCGGTAGACGACCTGGTCGTCCCCGATCCAGCGCCAGGCGCCCTCGACGGGCTTCTCCGGGGTGACCGTCAGCGCGCGCTCGACGGCGGCCTTGGCCGCCCGGTCGGCGACGGCGCGGTTGAAGCGGACGAAGACCGGCATGCCGACGCCGACCTTCTCCCCCGTCCGGTTGGGCGTGATGTCGACCACGCGGAGCGTCTTGCTGGGCTTGAGGGTGCTGAACCGGCTGGTCACGCTGACCGGCTTGCCGTCCCGGCGGCCCTGCGCCGTGACGGTGTAGTCGGTGCCGGGCTGCAGCGTCCGGGACGAGCGCCAGCTCTTGCGGTCGGCCGACAGCTCACCGGCCACGGTCGCGCCGCCGCCCTGGAGGGTGACGCCGTCCAGGGTCCCGGAGGCGGCCTTGACCTCGACGGTCCCGTCCGGCTTCACGGCGGTCGCGCCGTCCCCGGGGGTGACGGTCATGGGGGCGGACGCCTCGGCGGCCAGCCGCCCTTGCGCCGCCCCGTCACCGCCCCCGCAGGCCGACGCCAGCATCAGCACCGCCCCCGTCCCCGCGACGGCAATGCCCAGACGCCCCTTCGCCATGAAAATCCCCCCAGATCCCCCAGATGGCGTACAAGGGGAAAATTTATCGGAGATCAGGACGTAAGCCGACCATGACGACGGCGCCGCCGCCCGGGACGGTGCCTCCGTGCGTCAGTGCGGGGGGCGGTGCGGGGGCGGCGAGGTCAGGCGGGGACGGGCTCGGCGTCGACCCGGCCGGCACAGCGCCGGAAACCCCAGACCGAGGCGGCGACGGCGGCCGCGCCGATGGCCGCGACCAGCGAGGTGCGCACCCACAGGAAGACCGTGAGCGACTGGCTGAACAGCATCCACAGGCTGATCGCCGCGTTCACCAGGAACACCGACGACCACAGCAGCGAGACCCGGGAGAAGAACCGGCGCACCCGGACGTGCCGCAGGAACGCCTCGGGCATCGGCACCATGTCGGTGGCGAGCTTCTGCGCCAGCGGCCGGCGCAGCGGCACCGAGGCGAGGAACGAGACGCCGACCAGGAGCGTTCCGAGGGTCGGCTGGAGGAAGTAGACCACCGCGCTGTGCGTGACAGCGGCCAGTCCGGCCCGGGCGGTGACGCCCAGCGCCGCCAGCACGAGCATCCCCGACACCCCGTGCCCGCGCGTGTACCGCCAGGCGAGTCCGCCGTAGACCCAGGCGACCGCCGCGACCAGCCCGCCGTTCAGGCCCCACAACGCGAACGCGGCGTAGAACACCGCGACGGGCGCGATCACGCCTTCGACGAAGCGCGGCGCGGCATGCCGCAACAGCACCGGCAGCCGGGGCAGATCGAAGCGGTGCCCGGCGGCGCCCCGCCCGTCCCGCTCCGGCCTCCGTCGCCCGGCCGGCGCGGGCCCGGTCCCGGCCGCCTCGGGCCGGGACTCACCCGCCGCGTCGGGGGCGGCGTCCTCTCCTGCCACGTTCTGGTGCATCGAGCCTCACGCTCCCGCGCCTCGCGACGACGGCCCCGGCGGCATCCGAGACCCGCTTCACGGTACGTGAGGATCCGGGCTGCGACCGGACATTCCGGCCGGCGCCGGGCGCGGGCGACACGGCCGGAGCCCGCTGCGCACCGACCGGTCCGGGCCTTTCCCTTGACCGTATTGGACTCGTCGTTAACAGTGCGGGGAGCAGGCCACCCCGAGGAGGCGCGATGGGCACGCAGACCCCGTCCGGAACCGGCGACTTCAGGCAGCTGCTGGAGGAGGTGAGCACCCCGGCCGAGCTGCGGGAGCTCCTGAACGCCGACGGCGTGGACGACAAGGTGATCGCCGAGTTCGTCCAGGCGGCCGGAGTGGACGACGTCCTCGACCGGATCTTCGCCCTCATGGCCGGACGGCTCGTCCCGGAGAAGGCGGGCGACGGCACGGGCAGCGTCCGGTGGAACATCAAGACACCCGACGGCTTGCGCAGCTACCACCTGGACATCGCGGGCGGCCGCGCGGAGGCCGGGCGCGGCGCTCCTGAGAAGGCGAAGGTCACGCTCGGCATGTCGCTCCCCAGCCTGCTCCGGCTCTGCACCGGGGAGCTGAACGGCGTCACCGGCGTGATGACGGGCAAGATCAAGGTGTCCGGCGACATGATGTTCGGCGCGAAGATGCAAGGCTGGTTCGACTACAGCTGAGGCGGGGTCAGGACTCGGGGAGGGCGGGGCCGGCCTGGCGGGCGGCCGAGTAGAGCGTCCGGAGGGTCACGGCGACGGCCGGGCGGCGGACGCTGGCGGCGCGGGTGACGGCGTAGACCTCGCGGGCCAGGGTGCAGCCGGGAATCCGGCGGACGGCGACCTCGCGTTCCCCCGCGGCCAGCGCGAGGGCCGGGACGGCGGCGATCCCGAGGCCGCGCGCCACCAGGCTGAGGATGGTGTGCAGGCCCTCGAACTCCCAGGGCACCGGGCCCGTGCCGCCGACCTCGTCCAGCAGGCGGTCCACGGCCTGGCGGGACGGCTCGCCGGGCGGCGCCGCCATCCACGCCTCCCCGCGCAGCGCCCGCAGGTCCACCGGGTGCGCGGGGTCCGAGAGCGGATGGTCGGCCGGGACGACCAGCACCAGGGGGTCGCGGCGCAGCCGGAACACCTCCAGGGACGCGGGGACCTGCTTCGACAGCGAGCCGGTCCAGTCGTCCACCAGAGCGATGTCCACCTCACCGCCGCGGACCTGGCTGAGGCCGTCGCCGAGCCGGGTCTGCCGCAGCACGAAGGTCAGCCCGGGATAGTCGGCGAGGCCGTGCGCGAGAGCCGGTGCGAACGCGACGGCGGCGGTCGGGAACGCGGTGACCGCGATCCGGCCCATGGGCGCCTCGGCCTGCGCCGACAGTTCGGC
>NZ_JBFAOF010000365.1:0-6540 GCF_040675125.1 Spirillospora sp. NPDC049652
GCGCCCGCGCGGCCCGGGCACCCGGACCAGGGCCTCGTCCAGCGCGAGGTTCCACGCCGGCTCCCGAACGTCATCGACGATCATGCTGAGCATCCCGCCGTCCCTCCGCTCACCTCCGTGGCGGCCGTCCCGGCCGATCCGGCCGCCGCGCGCCCCGGCCGCAGCACGCGGGCGCCGGGTGGCTGAAACATATCGACACACCGAGCCGATGACAGGCGGAGAGTTTTCATATGGTGACACTGTGCGATGATCCGCAGGTAGTCCGGCCTGCCGGGACTCTCAACGGGCCCCTGCGCGCGGCGTGTCGGGCCGCTCGCCGGAGCGGCGGAACGCGGACGGAAAACGCGGACGGGAATCAGCCGATGAAGCGGTGCACGTCTTCCCGTTCGGTCGGGCCGGGTTCGGCGGGCGCGATCCACGGCCCCGGGACGGACGGGTCGAGCACGCCCTCCTCCAGCCAGGTGAAGTCGCCGTCCAGCACCTCGCGGGCGAGGCGTCCGTCCTCGGCGTCGGTGTTGCGCCAGAGCCCGTCGAACAGTTCGTCCACCCGCACCCGCGACTGGCGGCAGAACACGTCCGCCAGCCGGACCGCCGACATTCCGGGACTCGCGCCCTCGCCGACCGGTTCGCCTTCCGGGTGGGCGTCGGCGTGGGCGCGCACGCAGACCGCGCTCATCGCGTACAGCTCCGCGCCGATGTCGACCATGCGGCCGAGGAAGCCCTGCCGCCGCTCCAGCCCGCCCTGCCAGCGCGCGGCCGCGTAGAACGTGGACCGGGCGAGCTTGCGGGACGCGCGCTCGACGTAGCGCAGGTGCTGGGCCAGCGGCCCGAACTGGCCGTACGCGCCGGGCCGCCGTCCGGACCCGGTGACCAGCGTCGGCAGCCAGCGGGCGTAGAAGTTCCCGGCGCGCGCCGCCGCCCGCGCCTTGTCCCCGGCCGTCGCGTCGGGGTCGATGATGTCCCCGGCCACCGACAGGTGCGCGTCCACCGCCTCGCGCGCGATCAGCAGGTGCATGATCTCGGTCGAGCCCTCGAAGATGCGGTTGATGCGCAGGTCGCGGAAGACCTGCTCGACCGGGACTCCGCGCTCGCCGCGCGCCGCCAGCGACGCGGCGGTCTCGTAGCCGCGCCCGCCGCGCAGCTGGACGAGCTCGTCGGAGATCCGGCAGGCCATCTCGGACGCCCAGAGCTTGGCGAGCGCCGCCTCGATCCGGATGTCGTTGCGCTCGTCGTCGGCCAGCCGACCCGACAGGTCGAGCATGGCCTCCAGCGCGTACGCGGTGGCGGCGATGAACGACACCTTCTTGGCGATCGCCTCGTGCTCGCCGACCGGACGCCCCCACTGGACGCGCTCGGCCGTCCACTCCCGGGCGATCCTGGTGGCCCACTTCCCGGCCGCCGCGCACATCGCGGGCAGCGAGAGCCGCCCGGTGTTCAACGTGGTCAGGGCCACCCGCAGCCCGGCTCCCTCCTTGCCCACCAGGTTCGCGGCCGGGACGCGGACGTCGTGGAACCGGGTCACGCCGTTCTCGATGCCGCGCAGTCCCATGAACGCGTTGCGGTTCTCGACGGTGATGCCGGGGCTGCGCATGTCCACGACGAACGCCGAGATGCCGCCCCGGTGCCCCTCGCCCTTGGGGACGCGCGCCATCACCACGACGAGGTCGGCGACCACGCCGTTGGTCGTCCACAGCTTCACGCCGTTGAGGACGTACTCGTCGCCGTCCGGCACGGCGGTGCAGCGCAGCCGCGCAGGGTCGGACCCGACGTCGGGCTCGGTGAGCAGGAACGCGGTGATCGAACGCGCGCTGACCGGCAGCCACGCGTCCTTCTGCGCGTCGGTGCCGAACAGCTTGACCGGCTGCGGGACGCCGATGGACTGGTGCGCCGAGACGAGGGCGCCGATCGCCGGGCTGCACGAGCCGATGATCATCAGGGCCCGGCCGTAGTGGTACTGGCTGAGCCCGAGCCCGCCGTACCGCTCGGGGATCTTCATGCCGAGCGCGCCGAGCTCGCGCAGCCCCTCGACCACCTCGTCCGGGATGCGGGCCTCGCGTTCGATCCGCATCGGGTCCACGCGGGTGGCACAGAACTCTCGCAGCCGGGCCAGGAACTCCTCGCCCTTGCGCGAGTCCTCGGCGGCCGGGCGCGGGTGCGGATGGATGAGGTCCAGGCGGAAGTCGCCGAGGAAGAGCTGCCTGCCGAAGCTGGGCAGCCGCCACTCGGCGTCCCTGGCCTCCTCGGCGACCTTGCGCGCGGTCCGCTCGTCCACATGCGTCATGCCGACTCCTCGGATGGGCTCCCGGGGGCTCTCCCCGTGAAGTTACTCCCGGGTGAAACCGATGAGTAGGGCCGCCTGCGAGACCGACTTCGCGAAATCCGCCTCCGCGCGCGACGGAAGGTGATCCAATGGTCGCGTACCGCCCATGTCTTGGCCACTGCCCGGCCGGAGGGGTTCGCTGTGCGTGATGGATGAGACACGGAGACCAACTCTCATCTCCTCGGTGCAGCGCGCGTTGCGTCTCATGGAGGCCGTCGCCTCGCATCCCAACGGCGCGCCCGCGAAGCAGTTGTCCCGCGAGGCGGGACTGCCGCTCGCCACCACCTACCACCTGCTCCGTACCCTCGCGCACGAGGGTTACGCGCTGCGGATGACCGACGGCGCCTGGGTGCTGGGCGACCGCGTCCACTCGCTCCAGGGCCAGGCCCGCGCGCAGCAGCTGCTGACCCGGATCAGGCCCGCGCTGATCGCGCTGCGGGACGAGCTGGGCGTCGCGTCCTACTTCGGCATGCACGTGGACGACGAGATCCGCATCGTCGACATCGCCGACGGCCCCCGCGCGCCGCGCGTGGACCTGTGGGTCGGTTTCGACGACGCCGCGCACGCGACCGCGATCGGCAAGTGCATGCTCGGCCAGCTCGACGAGGACCGCCGCCGCGACTACCTGTCCCGGCACCCGCTGGTCGACCTGACCCCGCACACGATCACCGAGCCCCGGCGGCTGCTGCAGCTGCTGAACACGCAGACGGGGCTGGCGCTCGACCACGAGGAGTACGCGATCGGCACCGGCTGCGCGGCCGTCCCGGTCACCGACTCGACGGGCACGGTGGTCGGCGCGCTGGCGATCTCCTGCCGCTCGACGAAGCTGCCGAAGGTGGAGGCGCGAGTGCACCGCATGCAGGCGACGGCGGCGCGCATCCAGCGCACGCTCAGCCTCACCCTCTGAGCCGGCGCCCGACTGGCGATGTAACTGTCGAAGACGGATTGACCAGTTACTGCTCGACACCCTATGGTCGTGACTGTCATCATCCATGATGCCAGTTACGGAGGTCGCTGTGCGGCGGAGCGGGTTGCCCCGGAGCGTCTGGCTGCTGGCCGCGGCGCGGGCCGTGAACCGGCTGGGCGCGTTCTCGGTGCCGTTCCTGGCGGCGCTCACGGTCGCCCGGTTCGGCGCGAGCCCGGCGACCGGCGGGCTGGTCACCGCCGCGTTCGGGGTGGCGACCGTGCCGTCCCGGCTGCTCGGCGGCCGGCTCGCCGACCGGATCGGACGCCGCCGCTCGATCGTCCTCGGGCTCGCCGGGTGCGCGGTCGCGCAGCTGGCCATCGCCGCCGCGGGGACGGTCTGGCAGGTGCTGGCGTTCGCGGTGCTGCTCGGGCTGGTCTACGAGATCTACGAACCGGCGAGCCAGGCGATGATCGCCGACGCCGTCGGGCCGGCCGACCGGGCCCGCGCCTACAGCCTGTTCAGCGCGGCGCTCGCCGCCGGGGGCGCCGGGGCCGGGCTGGTCGCCGCCGCCGTCGGGCGCTGGGACCTGCGCTGGCTGTTCGTGATGGACGCTCTGTCCTGCCTGGCCTGCGCGGTGGTGGTGCGGCGGGTCCTGCCTCTCGACCGTCCCCTGCGGAGCGGGACGCGGCGCGACGCCGCCTCGCCCTGGCGGGACCGCGCCCTGCTCGCCCTGCTCGCCTGCGGGACGCTCTACGCCCTGGTCTTCACGCAGGTCACGGTGGCGCTGCCGCTCGCGATGACGCGCGGCGGGCTGGCCGCCTCCGACGCCGGGATCCTGTTCACCGTCTCGGCCGTCACCACGGTCGCGGGCCAGCCGCTGCTGCGGCTCGGGCGGCTGGCCGCGCTGTCCACGCCCGTGACGCTCGCACTCGGCTGCGTCCTGATGGCCGCCGGATTCGCCGGGTACGCGGGCGTCCGGGGGCTCGTCCCGCTCGGTCTGGCGACGGTCGTGTGGAGCGTCGGCGAGCTGCTCGTCTTCGGCCGCGTGTACGCGGCCGTCGCCGATCTCGCGCCGCCGTCCGCGCGCGGACACTACCTGTCCGTCTACGGCCTGAGCTGGGGATTCGCCGGTATCGTCGCGCCGCTCACCGCGACTCAGCTGCTCCAGCACGCGGGCGTGACCGCGCTGTGGACGAGCACCGCCGCGCTCTGCCTCGTCCTCGCCGCGCTCCAGTTCGTCCTGGTCAGGCCGCTGCTACCGGACGCGCCGCGCGACGCCTCCACCGACCCGGTCCGCGCGGAGCCGACGACCGCGCCGACGGCCTCGCCGTCCGCCGAGAGCGTCGCCTGACCTGATGGACGCGGGGTGAACATCCGGGCGGCTTGCCCGCTTTGGTCCGCGCGCCGGAACCGCCGCTTCTACACTGCCGCCCAGCCCTGGCGATCACGGAGGTCATGCGACGATGCGACGGACGAAGGCACGGATGCCGGCACTCACGGCGGGCGCGGGCGTGCTCGCCTGCGGGGCGGCGGCGGCCGTCGCGGCCGTCACCGCCGGTGGCGACGGCGGGCACGGCGGCGCGGAACGGCAGGTCTCGTCGGTCGCCGGACGGACCGTCCTGGCGTCCTCCCCCGCCGACCTGCAGAAGAAGATCGACGCGGCGCGGCCCGGCGACACGGTGCTGCTCCGCGACGGCTCGTACCAGCTGGACAAGCCCGTGACGATCAGCGGGCGGGCAGGAACGAAGCAGGCGCGGATCACGGTCGGCGCGCAGCACACCGGGAAGGCCGTCCTCACCGGGGCCGGGATCACCCTGTCCCGCTCGCCCTACCTGACCCTCTCGGGCTTCGTGTTCCACACCCGGCAGGCTCCGGGCGTGCCCGCCGACTCCCCCGGCGTCCGGCTCACCCGCAACACCTTCCGGCTGGCGGAGCCCGCGACCAAGAACAACTGGGTGAACGTCGAGGCGGACGACGTCCGGATCGACCGCAACACGTTTGCGCACAAACGGTCCCAGGGCGTGTTCCTCCAGATCAACGGCCCGGGGAAGGCCATGGCCCAGCGGACGCGCGTCACCGCCAACCTGTTCACCGACCACGGGTACACCGGCTCGAACGGCGGTGAGTGCATCCGCCTCGGGTACGGCGACAAGGGCGCGGTCCCGGCGCACGCGGTCATCGAGGGCAACCTGCTGGACCGCGCGAACGGCGACGCCGAGGGCATCTCGGTGAAGTCGTCGAACAACGTCGTCCGGTACAACACCATCCGCGGCAGCCGGGGCTGGATCGTGCTGCGCTTCAGCAACGACTCCCAGGTCTACGGGAACGACCTGCTCGGGACGTCCGGCATCAGGTTCTACGGGCGCGGCCACGACATCCACACCAACTATGCCGAGGGCGGCGTGACCGTCGGCGGCGGCACGTCGGACCCGGACGCCTACTGGCCCGCCGACCACGTCCGGTTCACGCACAACACCGTCCTCGGCCAGGTCAGGAGCGACCACTCCGGCGGCGGCAAGGCACATGACCTGACCTTCGCCGACAATGTCGTCCAGACGGCGAAGGCCCCGGCGGTGAGCCTGAGCGTCCTGAAGTCGGGCTTCACGGGCAACCTGTTCTTCGCGCCCGCCCCCGGCGCGCCGGGCGTCCCGGCGTCGGGCTACCGGTTCGCGGACCCGAAGCTGAAGCCCGGCGGCGGCCTCCGGCACCTCGCCAAGGGCAGCCCGGCCGTGAACGCCGCGACGAACCCGTTCCCGGGCGACGGAACCGACATCGACGGCCAGCCCGCCTCCGGGCGGGCCGACGTGGGCGCGGACGAGCTCTCCACCGCCGCCGTCACCCGCACCCCGCTGACCGGCGCGAACGTCGGGCCGTCCGCCCCCTGACCGGGGTCAGCGGCCCTTGAAGTCGGGCTCGCGGCGTTCGAGGAAGGCGGTGATGCCCTCCTTGGCGTCCTCGGTGGCGGCCAGCTCGACCAGCTCGCCGAGCAGGTACTCGACGGCGTCCTCCAGCGGACGGCCCTCGACGGCGAAGAAGGCGTCCCGGCCGCGGCGCAGCCCGACCGGCGACTTCGCGGCGATCGTGCGGGCCAGCGCGTCCACCCGCGCGTCCAGCTCGGCGCGCGGGACGACCTCGGTGACCAGGCCGATCTCGCGTCCCTCGGCGGCGGTGATCCGCTCGCCGGTGTAGTAGAGCCTGAACGCGTGCTTGGGCGCGACGTTCCGGTTGATGATCGCCATGATCATCATGGGCCAGAGGCCGACGTTGACCTCGGGGGTCGCGAGCTTGACGTCGTCGGCCGCGACCACCAGGT
>NZ_JBFAOF010000366.1:0-6539 GCF_040675125.1 Spirillospora sp. NPDC049652
GCCTCTCGGCGCGCGGCGCTCACAGGCCGGCGTGCCTGGTGCTGGCCACGCCGCGCAGGGCGACCGGCCCGGTTCTGTGCACGAGGATCCGCTTCATCGTCCGCCCCTCACCCGGTGTGAACCCGATGCACCCATGGGTATCCCGGGCGGCGCGTCCTTCACAACGTCCCGACGGACGCTGACCTGTACCGGTCAGTTTTACGGGTTTCGGAGGCCGGTCGCCGCGCCCGGCGACCGGCCTCCCCCAGGGCCTCCATCCGGAGTCGAACCGGATCCTCCGGGGCCACGACCCGGCGTGCGGACCACCACACCATGGAGGCCGTGTCTCCGGCAGGATTCGAACCTGCGCCCTTCGGGTCCGCAACCCGACGCGCTTTCCACTGCGCCACGGAGACTCGATATGAAATTGTGCCGACGCGCTGATGAAGCGCACATCAAACGCGGGGCCAATGCGTAGCGGATGCGGGAATCGAACCCGCCTCGAACGGTTTATGAGGCCGTTGAGAGCACCAGCTCTCCTATCCGCCCCGAGCGGAGGGTGCGAGATTCGAACTCGCGCGGGGAAACCCCGACCACGGCTTAGCGGGCCGCTGCCTTCACTCGGCCAACCCTCCCGGGCGACCGCCTGGAACGCGGAACCGCCCGCCGGGCTCCGGGCCCGCGGGCGGCGATGAGACGTCAGGACGTGCTGGTCACGTCCGTCGGACACCGCTCCCGAGACCGGAGAGACGACGACTGCGCGGCATTCGGTGATGGCGTCGCATGGCCCTTCTCCCCTCTCGTTCGCGGACGGTGTCCGCGGCTGACATCCCTTACTCTGCCGGGCTCATTCCGGCTCCGCAACCGTATTTTCGAGCGGAGTCTTGGCGGGCGAATTCACGGTCTGGCTGCGCAGAGCCGTCCGGGACGCGGCAAAGGCCATCGCCATGTGCGCGCAGCCGACCACGGCGAAGACGGCGTACATGTCGTGGAAGGACGATTCGAGGGCCCCGGCGGCGAGGGTCCCCACCGGAATGGTCGAATAGGCGACCATGCGGGTGGTCGCGACGACGCGTCCGAGCAGGCCGGGCGGCGTGATCTGCTGGCGGAGGGTGAACCAGGAGACGTTCACGACCGCGCCGCACAGGAACACCGCCATCCACGCCGCCCCGATGTCCAGAACGTGCCGGGCCGGAACCAGCAGCAGGAACGCCCCGCCCTGGAGCCCCACCATCACGACGAGCAGCCGGCCCGGCGCGCGCCCGCGCGACAGCAGCCGGTGGGTGAGCGTCGCGCCGAGCAGCGCGCCCGCGCCCTGGAGCCCGACCATCAGGCCGACCAGCGGCGGCCCGTACGCGTGGTAGTTCGCGACGTAGTACACGAAGTTCGCCTGGACGGACCAGATGAGCAGGTTGCTCGCCGCGAACAGCAGCGCCCCCGCGCGCAGCGCCGGATGCCGCGCCGCGTACCGGGCCGCCTCGCGGATCTCGTCCCGCACCCGCGACCTCGCCGCCGGGTCGGGCGTGTCCGCGCCGCCGTCCGGTTCGGGACGACCGCTGCCCGGTGCGGGCCGGACGCGGCCCATGAGCGCGATGAGGGTGGCGGAGACGAGGAAGGTCGCCGCGTCCAAGAAGATCGTGGGTCCGTGGCCGACGAGCGTGACGAGCGCTCCGGCGAGCACCGGGCCGAGCAGGTTCAGCAGGTTGTCGCCGCCGTAGAGGCGCGCGTTGGCCGCGCCGAGCCGTCCGGGCGGAGCGATCTCGGGGATGACGCTCTGGAACGCGGGATGGTAGACCGGCTCAGCGCAGGCCAGCAGGAAAGCGGCGGCGTAGATCGTCCAGATCGGTCCGTGCGCGACCACCACGAGGGCCAGGGCGGACGCGACGACGCCCGCGCCGAGGTCGCCGGCGACCAGCACGCGGCGGCGCGGGAAGCGGTCGGCGAGCACGCCGCCGGGGATCGACAGCAGCAGGAACGGCGCGTACTCCAGCGTGTAGACCGCCCCGGTCTGCACGGCCGACCCGGTGCGGTGCAGGATCAGCAGCGGCAGCGCCACCTTGTAGATCCAGTTGCCCAGCGACGAGGTCAGGTAGGCGGCGAACAGCAGTTCGTACCGCGCCCCCATCCGCCCACCGCCCGCCCCGGACGGCTCGGACGGCTCGGACGCCCCGCCGGACGCCCCGGCCCCTCCACCCGGTTCCGGACGTGCGGCGGCCCGCCGGACGCGCTCGGCGTCCGGCGGGCCGTCGTCAGCGATGTCGCTCAGCCGCCTCAGCCCGCGTGCTTGGCGCTCGCGGTGCCGCGCAGCGCGACCGGTCCCGTCTTGTGGATGACGACTTTCTTCATCTCGTCCGCCCCTTCAGTCACTTTTGTCCGCAACCGTTCCACTATCACCGGCGATCTCCGTCCGGGACCACGGTCAGGCGGACATGTGACCTTTACCGGCCACTCAGTGGCGATAGGTGAGGCCGAACCCGTAAGGGAACAGCGGCGACTTTCCATCGCCCCTGTTCACCGGCTCCTGCGACGCGGTGCGCGGCCAGCTGACGGGCAGCCGCCCGGTCGGCCGGACGGTCCCGAACAGCACGTCCGCGACACCCCGCCCCTCGGTGCCCGGCAGCCACGACTCCACCAGCCCGGCCCAGGACGGCAGCTGCGCGGCGATGTCCAGCGGGCGCCCGGACACCAGCACCACCACGACCGGGACGCCGGACGCGCGCAGCGTGGCGAGGGTGGCGAGGTCCTGGTCGTCGAGGCCCATGCCGTCCGGCCGGTCGCCCATGAACTCGGCGTACGGGGTCTCCCCGACCACCGCCACGGCGACCTTGTAGGACCGGTCGATGCCGCTGCCGTCCCGGCTGTAGGTGACGGTCGTCCCCGGCCGGACGGTCTGCCGGATGCCCTGCAGGATCGTGGTGCCCGTGGTGATCGGCCCGGACGAGCCCTGCCAGGTCAGCGTCCAGCCGCCGGTCTGGTTGCCGATGTCGTCGGCGTTCTTGCCCGCCACGAAGATCTTCCCGCCGTGCCGGGGCAGCGGCAGGACGTTCCCGGCGTTCTTCAGCACGACCTGCGACTCGGCGACGGCCCGCCGCGCGAGCGCCCGGTGCGCGTCGGAGCCGAACGTGCGCTGCCAGGACCGGTCGGCGAACGGGTGCTCGAACAGCCCCATCTGGAACTTGACCGTCAGGATCCGGCGGTTCGCGTCGTCGATCCGCGACATCGGGACGTGCCCGTTGGCGATCTCGCCGCGCAGCGTGCCGATGAACTCCTTCCAGTCCCACGGCTGCATGAACATGTCGATGCCCGCGTTGACCGCCGCCGTGACCCGCTCCGGGGTCAGCCCGGGCGTGCCGCCGCCGATCTGGTCGATGCCGTTGTAGTCGCTGACCACGAAGCCCCGGAACCCGAGCTCGCCCTTCAGGACGTCGGTGATCAGGTACTTGTTCCCGTGCATCTTGACGCCGTTGAACGAGCTGTAGGAGACCATCACCGAGCCGACGCCGCGGCGCACCGCCGCGCGGAACGGCGGCAGGTGGACCCGCCTCAGCTCGGCCTCGGACATCTGGGTGTCGCCCTGGTCCTTGCCGCCGGTCGTCCCGCCGTCCCCGACGTAGTGCTTGGCGGTCGCCAGGATGGACGCCGGGCCGGAGCCGAGCCGCCGCCCCTGGAGGCCGACGATCTCGGTCGTCATCGCGGAGGGCAGTTCCGGCACCTCGCCGAACGACTCGTAGGACCGTCCCCAGCGGTCGTTGCGCACCACGCACAGGCAGGGCGCGAACGTCCACTGCACGCCGGTGCCCGCGACCTCCTCGGCCGTGGCCCGCCCGATTCGCTGGACGAGTCCGGGGTCGCGGGTGGCGCCGAGGCCGATGTTGTGCGGGAAGATCGTCGCGCCGTACACGTTGTTGTGCCCGTGCACGGCGTCCGCGCCGTAGATCATCGGGATGCGCAGCGGGGCGGCCAGCGCCCCGCGCTGGTAGCCGTCGACCATGTCCGCCCAGCCCTGCGGGGTGTTCTCGGCGGGCACCGACCCGCCGCCCGAGAGCACCGAGCCGAGCCGGTAGGCGGTGACGTCCTGCGGGGTCGCGCCGCCGCGTTCGGCCTGCGTCATCTGGCCGAGCTTGTCGTCCAGCGTCATCCGGGCGAGCAGGTCGTCGACGCGTTCCCGGATCGGGCGGCGGGCGTCGAGGTAGGGGGCGGTCGCGGGCGCGGCCCGCTCGTGGGGCCGTCCGGGGACGGGCGCGGCGTCCGCCGGGAGGGTGGCGGCCCCGAGCGCGCCGAGCGCGGTCGCGAGGCCGAGGACGAGGGTCCGGGGTGTGAGGTTGCGCAAGGAAGCCTCCGCGCGGTCGAATTTGTTGCCCCCGACAACAAGCGCACGGTAAGCCGGTCCCCCGGACCCGGCAAGCCCCTTTCGCCCCTTTCGTCCGCATCCGGACGCCCGGCCCGCCGGGGCCCCCGCTCGCCGGGCCCACCCCGCCGCACCCACCCAACGGCGGACGCCGCGCCCCTCGAACACGTGGCCCGAAGCACGCGGCGTCCACTCTCCTCTCAGTCCTCGAAATCGGTGCCCCGGGACACCTTCTCCCAGGTGGCGGCGTCCGCCCGGTCGCGCGCGAGCGACGCCTCGATCGCGTCCACGGCGTCGTTTCCGAGCGGCAGGCGCAGCGGGGTCTCGTCCGCGTCCAGCGCGGCGAGGATCGCGGCGGCGGCCTTGGCCGGGTCACCCGGCTGCTCGCCGTCGCTCTCGGGCAGGGCCCGGCGCACCGGGCCGACGATGCCGGCGTACTCCGGCAGCTCGGCCGCCTGCGCCAGCGCGTTCGTCCCGGCGAACGAGGTCCGGAAGCTGCCCGGCTCCACGATCAGCGTCCGGATCCCGAAACCGGCGACCTCCCCGGCCAGCGCGACGGTCAGCCCCTCCAGCGCGTGCTTGCTCGCCGAGTACCCGCCGACGCCCGGGAACGACATCCGCCCGCCCATGCTGCTCATCTGCACGATCGCGCCCGACCCCTGCCGCCGCATGTGCGGCAGGACGGCGCGGACGAGCGCCGCCGGGCCGAAGAAGTGCAGGTCCATCTGCTCGCGCAGCTCCCGGTCGGACGTCTCCTCGACCGCCCCGACCAGACCGCGTCCGGCGTTGTTCACCAGCACGTCCACGCGCCCGTGCCACAGGACCGCCTCGGCGACCGCGCCCGCGACCGCCGCCTGGTCGGTGACGTCCAGCGCGACCGCCCGCACCCGGTCCGGATGCGCGGCCACCAGGTCGTCCAGGGCCCCGGGACGGCGCGCCGCCGCCACCACGACGTCGCCCGCCGCGAGGGCCGCCTCCGCGATCGCCCGTCCGAACCCCGACGTCGCACCCGTGATCAACCAAACCCGCTGTTCGCTCATGGCCACCGTTATCCACCCGGACGTTCGGCCGCGTCCAAGACAGAAGATCACTTAAGCCATAAACAGCGTTTATCATTCCTGCGTGGAGCTGAGAGAGCTGCGCTACCTCACCGCGATCGCGGACGCCGGGAACGTCGGCCGGGCGGCCGCGGCGCTGTACGTCAGCCAGCCCGCGCTGTCGTACGCGCTGCGCCGCCTGGAGTCGGAGTTCGGCGTGCGCCTGTTCGACCGGCACCCGGGCGGCGTGACCCTGACGCCCGCCGGACGCGACGTGATCGCCGAGGCGCGCCGGACGCTCGCCGCCGCCGAGCGCGTCCCCGCCGCCGCCGAACGGCACCGCCGCGCGGCGTCCGGCGTGCTGCGGGTCGGGTTCGAGGCGACCGGCGCGGGCGAGCTGACCACCCGCGCCCGCGCCGAGTTCACGCGGCGGCACCCGGGCGTCCGGGTCGAGCCGAAGCGGTTCGACTGGGGCGGGGAGGTCGGGGCGCTGCGCGACGGGCGCGTGGACGTCGCGTTCGCGTGGCTGCCCGCCGACCTGTCCGGGCTGCGGTCCGAGGTCGTCCACACCGAGCCGCGCGTCGCCGGGCTGCCCGCCGGCCACCCGCTGGCGTCCCGGCCGAGCCTGTCGATCATGGACGTCGCCGACGAGCCCCTCATGTGGACCGAGCGGGCGCCGCGCCCCTGGGTGGACTGGTGGGCGGTCAACCCCCGCCCGGACGGCCGTCCGCCCGTCTGGGGCCCCACCAACGACAACGTCGAGGAGATGCTCGAACAGGTCGCCGGAGGCGCGGCGATCTGCTTCGCGCCCGCCGGCATGGGCCACTACTACACCCGCCCCGACCTGGTCTGGATCCCGCTCACCGACGTCGAGCCGCTGCGCGTCGCGCTCGCCTGGTCGGCGCCCGGCCCCCTCGTGGACGGCTTCGTCCAGGTCGTCCGCGACCTGATCCGGTGACCCCCGCCCGAGCCACGCGAACGCGGGGCTACGCCGGGGCGGCGGCGGGACGCGTGGCCGGGGCGGCCTCGATCGGCTCGGGTTCGCGGAGGGTGCGGGCGACCGCCCAGGCGAGCGCGGGCGCGGCGATCACCGGGACCAGCGCGGCGGACGGCGAGGTCGCGTCCGCGAGCGCGCCCAGCGCCGGGCTGACGACGCCGCCGACGCTGACCGCGAG
>NZ_JBFAOF010000367.1:0-6535 GCF_040675125.1 Spirillospora sp. NPDC049652
GGTTCGGTGAGGACGGCGCGGTGGATCGCCTGTTCGACGCGCTCGTTCCCGAGCTGGACGGACGCGGCCTGGACATCCTGGTCAACAACGCGGGCATCGCGTCGGCCAGCCCGGCGGCGGCGCTCACGCCCGAAGAGCTGGACCGGCTGCTGAAGGTGAACGTCGCCGCGCCGTTCTTCGTGACCCAGCGGGCGCTGCCGCTGCTGAACGACGGCGGGCGGGTCATCAACATGGGCTCGGTCGCCAGCCGGATGGCCGTGGCGGTGCAGATCGGCTACACCGTCACCAAGGCCGCGCTGGAGGCCCTCGCGCCGACCCTCGCCAACGAGCTCGGGCGCCGGGGCATCACCGTGAACACCGTAGCGCCGGGAGCGATCCGCACCGACATGACCGCCGGTTACGTCTCCATTCCCGAGGCCGCCGCCGCGCTGGAGTCCATCACCGCGCTGGGCCGCCTCGGTGAGCCCGAGGACGTCGCCGACGTGGTCGGCTTCCTCGCCGGGCCGGACGGCCGCTACGTCACGGGGCAGACGATCGACGTCTCCGGCGGCACCTGGCTCGGCCCGATCGTCCCGGCCACCCCCTGACCGAGGGGCCGGCGCCAGGGGACCGGGCCGGGCTCCGCGGTCAGCGGGCGCGCCGGGTGGCGGCCGTGGCGAGCTGGGTCAGGGCCTCGCGGGCGGGTTCGGTGATCGGCGCGGCGGCCAGGACGCCGAGGGCGCGGTCCTCGCGCTCCCTGATCATCCTCTCGACCGCGGCCGGGGCTCCGGTGGCGACCAGGATCTCGCGGATCCGGTCGGCGTCGCGGTCGTCCAGCAGCGGGTGGCCGTGCAGGGCCTCGATGACGCGCCGCTGGGCGGGGGTGGCGTGTTCGAGCGCATGGGCGATCAGGACGGTGGGCTTGCCGTCCCGGAAGTCGTCCAGGTTGGGCTTCCCGGTCACCCCGGGGTCGCCGAAGGCGCCGAGGAGGTCGTCGCGGAGCTGGAACGCCTCGCCGATCGCGATCCCGAACCGGGAGTAGGACGCCAGCAGCGCCGGGGACGTGCCGGCCAGCACGCCGCCGACCTGCAGCGGACGCTCCACGGTGTACTTGGCCGTCTTGTAGAGCAGCACCCGCATGGAACGCGCGGTCGTGCTCGGCCCGTGCGCCTGTTCGAGGATGTCCAGGTGCTGGCCGTAGCAGACCTCGGCGCGCATCCGGTGGTAGTAGGGGCGCGCGGCGGCGATGCGCCCGGCCGCCAGCCCGCTGGTGAACAGCAGCTCGTCGGCCCAGGTCATGCACAGGTCGCCGAGGAGGATGGCGGCGGCGACGCCGAACCGCCGGGCGTCCCCCCGCCAGTTGCCGGCGGTGTGCCGGTCGGTCATGGCGTGGTGGAGGGTGGGGCGGCCCCGGCGCAGCGTGCTGTCGTCCATGATGTCGTCGTGGATGAGGCAGAAGGCGTGGAAGATCTCCAGGGCCGAGGCGGCCCGGACGATCTCCGTGCAGTCCTCCGCGCCCGCGGCGCGCCAGCCCCAGTAGCACAGCAGCGGCCGGAGCCGCTTCCCGCCGCGCAGCACGAACTCGCGCACGAGCTGGAACGTCGGCGCGGTGGCCTCGTCGGCCAGCTCGTGCAGCCGGCCGTCGAGGAAGTCGGCCAGCTCCTTGTCGACGCGGGCGCGCAGCGGCGCGCACAGGTCAGCGGGGCGGCGGTGACGTTCGGACCCCAACGGTGGGTCTCCTCGTCGTCGGGTGCCTCGGGTCGTCGGGCGCCTAGCGTCGTCGGCGGTGCTGGAACCACCACATCAGGGCGGCGGTGATCCCGGCCGTCCGCAGCGTGGCCCTGGACGGGGCGAGCCCGCCCCGTCCGGCGGCGCGCAGCTGCCCGACACGGATGGTGAGGTCGCGGTTGGCGGCGTCGCGGATCAGCCCGCGCAGCTGCTCGGGGGCGAGCGTCTGGCCGATCATCAGGTCGAGGGCGGTGCGGGCCGCCTGGATCTGCGACGCCGACTCGCCGGCCAGGTGCAGCAGGATGTCGCGCAACTGCTCCTCGAAGACCTCGGTCAGGGCCAGTTCGGGGGCCAGGTGGCGGACCGAGCCCTCGATGTTGGAGAACGACTTGCCCAGCAGCGACACCACGGGGCTCGTCTGGATGCCGCGCCGGGTGGAGTACTTCAGCACCGAGGTCAGGGTGACGCCGAAGTCCAGGTCGTCCAGCGACGCGGTGGCGATCTTGGGCACCAGCAGGGCCATGTCGCCGGCGAACCCGGGGATGTCGGCCCAGGGCGTGGCCCTGCCCAGCTCGACCCAGGCGCGGGCCACGCCTGGGCCGTCGTTGTGCGCGAGGCTGAGCAGGACCTGCACCAGCGTCATGCTCATCCGCCGGTCGATCCGCCCGACCATGCCCCAGTCGATCAGGTGGGCCCTGCGGCCGGGCGCGACGAAGATGTTGCCCGGATGCGGGTCGGCGTGGAAGAACCGGTCGACGAAGTACCCGCGGTACATGAACGCCAGCAGGTCGCGGCCGATCCCGAGACGCTCCTTCTCGGTGAGCGAGCCGGTGTCCACGTCCCGGACGGACCGTCCCGGCGCGAGGCTCTGCACGATCACCTGCGGCCTCGCGTGGACCACGTCGGGCGCGTCCAGGTACTCGAAGCGCCGGACGAGGCCGCGGGCGCGGTCCATGTTGGCGGCCTCGACGGTCATGTCGAGCTCGGCCTCCATGGCCTCGAAGATGACGTTGAGCGAGGACTCGACGTCGATCACGGCGTTGAAGTCGGGGAACGCCCGCGCGACCAGCCGGGCGGCGCGGCGCATCAGCGCCATGTCCGCCAGCACCTGCGCGCGGATGTCCGGCCGCTGGATCTTCAGCACCGCCGGTTCGCCGCCGCGCAGCACGACCCGGTAGGCCTGGGCCAGGGACGCCGAGCCCAGCGGCCGCGTCCGGTCGACGTGGTCGAAGTGGCGTTCCCATCCCTCTCCCAGTTCGTGGGCCAGCACCGGTTCGAACACCGTGAACGGCGCGGCGGACACCTGGTCGTGCAGCAGCGCCAACTCGGCTCTGGTCTCCGGGGAGACCAGGTCGGGCCGGGTCGACAGCATCTGCCCGACCTTCACGTAGAAGGGCCCCAGGCGTTCCAGCGCGAGCCGGATGGCGCGCGGCCGCCCGGGGGGTTCTCCGTTCCCCTGGGGAGTGCGTCGCGCGGCGCGGGTCACCTCGGCGCCCAGGAGCTCGGCCAGCACCTTGGTCACGGTGAGGAGCCGTCCGCTGGTCAAGGGCGTCCCCGCCTCCGGGGCCGGCCGCTCCCGGGGGTCTGGGGCTCCGTGGCGGCGGGCGGCTTCACCGCCGCTTCTCTCCCTCGCGGGGGTCCGGGTTCATCTGGCGGGCCAGCTCCTCCACCCGGCGGTTCAGCCGGGCGAGCTGGTCGGCGAGCTGGCCGCCGCCGCTCTCGGAGCCGTGGCCTCCGGCGTCGCGGCTCCGGCCGTGCGGGCGGTGCGGTCCGCGCTCGGCGTCCCGGTAGTGGAGCAGACGGCGCCGCAGGTCTTCCAGGTCGTCCAGGATGTCTTCGATGTCCTCGCGGCGGCGGTCGTCCCAGTCGGTGTCCCCGCCCTCGCGCCAGTCGTCCCTCCGCTCGTCCCTCCGGTCGTCCTCGTAGTCCTTCCGGTCCTCGACGACCTTGCGGGCCGCCCGGCGCAGGTGGTGCTCGACGTCGCCGGCCCGGTCCAGGGTCTCGTCGATGATCCTGCCGATCTGCCGGGTGGCGCTGCTGCGGTGTCGCCTGGTCATGTTCGGTCTCCTTCACGGATCGGATCGGTGCCTGCCGGTGGCGTCCTCGGACCGTCGGGACGGTCGTGCGGGACGGGACGGCCGTGGACGGGTGGAGCGCTCGCCGTCACACCTCCCACCACCACGCGGCGGTCGGGAGGGGGAGGGGTTCCTCGCCGTCGTCGAGGGGGTGCTCGGCCCAGGTGATCTCCCCGCCCGCGGCGGTGTCGCCGCCGAGGTAGCGCGGGACCCGCAGTCCCCACTCGGCGTTGCCGCGGATTCCGTAGGCCAGGCCGTCGGCATAGTCGCGCGCCGCCGCGCCGAGCCGGGGAGCCAGCCGCTCCCGCAGCCTCATGAAGCGCATCAGCACGCGGTCGCGCAGCTCGGTCGCGGTCCGCACCGCCGCGGGGAGCGAACCGCCGTTGTGGCGGAGCAGGACGTTGTAGATGTTCTGGACGTCGGGGGCGCCGTCCGCCTCCCTGGCCAGCGAGTGCCGGTCGTTGTCCAGGGCCGCGACCGCGATGGCCATCTCCGTGAGCGCCCGCATGGCGGGGGAGTCCATCTCGGCGGCGGGCACCTCCGGGCCCGCGGCGATCTCCAGCATCGCGAACGTGGGCTCGCCACCGGCCGAGTGCAGCCGCATCGTCAGGTAGTCCTCCAGGGACGGCACGTGCCCCCGGGCCTGGTTGGCGATCTGCCACCCGACCCCGGCGAGCCATCCCCGGTGCGCGGCCACGAACCGCTGGAACTGGACCGCCGTGCCCGACTCGCGAAGCATGCCCCCGATGTCGTGCACGGCCGCGGCGTAGCGGTCGTCGTCGCCCGCCGGGACGGGACGCTCCAGAGCCCGCTGGACGCGGGACGCCATCGGGACGAACTCCGCGGGCCGCGAGCTGTAGTGGCCGGTGTCGCAGCAGGCGTCGTCGAACGCGAACCCCCAGTACACCCACAGCACGGCGGGCAGTAGCCGGTCCTCGTCCGCGTGCGGCGCGAACCGCGAGTAGAAGTCGGCGCTGCGGGTGCGGATCACCTTCGCCCGCTCCCGCGGGGCGGGGCAGAAGCCGACCTCGTCCATCCAGGCGACGGCCCGCCGCTCGGCCGCCGCGCGGGCGGGATTGACCGCCGCCTCCAGCGGACAGAAGATCGGCGGTAGTTCGAGCCGTGCCACGCTGTCGGCCAGCGACCGCTGCGGACCCATGAGCCGCCCTTCGCACGTCTGGTCATCCCACTGCCAAGCAGTGACCATGTGTAGTTAATAAATAACTCTAAGTGACGAACGAGGGATGTTCAAGAGCACCGCCGCCGACGGCGGGCCGTTCGGCGGCGGTGCGGGGTCCTGGAAAGGGGGAGGTCGGAGGCTCAGGCGTCCTTGCGGAGCAGGCCGCCGTACTCGTATCCCGGGAAGTGCGCGGACGCGCCGAGGAACTGCTCCAGGTCGGCCGGGACGGGCGGCAGCGGCGGCTGTCCGGGGTCCGCGCGCCACTGCTTGATGTTGACCAGGCCGGGCTCGACCGGCGTCAGGCCGGCGAGCAGCTCGTCCACCTCGCCGGGGGAGCGGGTGCGCCACGGCATGCCGGAGGAGTTGGCCCGCTCGTCCATCGCGGCCCGGATCGCCGGGTCCTCGGTGACGATCTGGGTGAAGGCGAGGAAGGAGCCGGGCGCGGCGACCTCGTCCATGATGTGGTGCAGGAGGCCGCGCGGGTCCATGTCGTCCAGCAGGTGGTGGCCGACCGACAGCCACAGCACGGCGACCGGCTCGCTGAAGTCGATCAGCCGCCGCACGCCCGGGTCGGCCAGGATGCGGTCCTGGTCGCGGAAGTCGGCCGGGACGAACACGGTGGTGTCGTTCTCGGCCATCAGTGCCCGGCCGTAGCTGAGCACGGTCGGGTCGTTGTCGATGTACGCCACGCGCGACCCCGGCCCGAACTCGGCCGCGACCTGGTGGACGTTGCTGTTGGTCGGCAGCCCGCAGCCCATGTCGACGAACTGCCGGATCCCCGCCTCGGCCGCCAGGTACCGGACGAGCCGGTACAGGAACAGCCGGTTGTCCCGGGCGATGTCCACGATGCCCGGGAAGTGCGGAAGCGCCTGCAAGGCGAACTGCCGGTCCACCTCGTACCAGTCCTTGCCGCCGAGCGACATCCCGTACAGGCGGGCCGAGGACGGCGTGTTGTGGATGTCGGCGACGGCGTCGCTGCTCCTCATCGGGGACTCCGGTCGGTCGGGCGGATAGCGGACGAAGCGGTGTTCTCCGGACGTCACGCTAGCGGTCCGGACCGCCGTCGTGAGGGATTTTCGTGATCTTGGTTCGGGCGCGTTGACCGGTTCGGGCCATGCCGGACGGCCCGCGGTCCGGGTGACAAACCCGGCCCGCGGGCGTATCAATAGGAAACCTTCTTAAATGATGCGCCGTCGGGGGGAGCGCTCGGACGTCCTCGAAGAAGGAGGCTCCCGACGATGACCCCGCCCACCCCGCCCACCCCGCCGGCCCCTGCGACCCCGGCGGGCGGCCCGCTGCCGCCGCGCTCCGCCCCGCTCCGCGCCCTCGCCGCGCTCGCGGCCGCCGCGCTCGTCCTGGTCCTGGCGGTCGCGCTGCGCCCCGGCCCCGCGCGGGCCGACGAGACCCGCAACTGGTACGGGGCCGCGCCCTACGTGATGCCGCTGGACAACGACCCGCCCGACCTGTCCCAGGTCATGGCGGCGACCTCGCAGAAGTCGTTCGAGCTGGCCTTCATCCTCGCCTCGGGCAACTCCTGCTCGCCCGCGTGGGACGGCACCGCGCCCGTCTCGTC
>NZ_JBFAOF010000368.1:0-6509 GCF_040675125.1 Spirillospora sp. NPDC049652
CCTGCTGGGCCGCCGCCGCGTCTTCCTGGCCGCGCTCGGCGTGTTCGCCGTCGCGTCCCTGATCGGCGGCCTGGTCGACGACGGGACGCTGCTGATCGCGACCCGCTTCGTCAAGGGACTGGCCGCCGCGTTCACCGCGCCGACCGCCCTGTCCATCCTGACCACCACCTTCCACGAGGGCCCGGCGCGCAACCGGGCGCTGTCGGTCTTCTCGGTGTTCGGGGCGAGCGGCTACTCGTCCGGCCTGATCCTGGGCGGGCTGCTCACCAGCGTCGGCTGGCGCTGGACGTTCCTCACGCCCGTCCCGCTGGCACTCGTCGCCCTGGCCGTGGGCTTCGTGCTGATCCCGCGGGACAAGCCCGCCGCCGAGGGCGGCCACGACCTGGTCGGCGCGGTCACCCTCACCACCGGGATGCTGCTGGCCGTCTACACCGTCGTCACCGCGCCCGAGCGCGGCTGGCTCGACCCGCTCACCCTCGGCTCGATCGTCGTCGCCGCCGCGCTGCTGGTCGGCTTCGTCATCACCGAGCAGCGCGTGGCGCACCCGCTGATCCGGCTCGGCATCCTCCGCGTCGGGACGATCGTCCGCGCGAACGTGAGCGTCATCGCCCTGATGGGCTCGTACATGAGCTTCCAGTTCATGATGACCCTCTACCTGCAGGACGTCCTGCACTGGTCGCCGCTGAAGATGGCGCTCGCGCTGCTGCCCGCCGGCCTCATCGTCGCGTTCGGCTCGCCGTTCGTCGGCCGCCTGATCAACCGCTGGGGTACCCCGCGCCTGATCATCAGCTCGATGGTCTCGCTCTCCCTCGGCTACGTCTGGTTCATCGCCACCGCCGGGAACAGCCCGCACTACGCCTTCACCGTCCTGCCGACGATGATCCTGCTGGGCGGCGGGTTCGCCTTCGGGTTCTCCGCGATCATGGCGCAGGCCACCGACGGCATCGACGACTCCGAGCAGGGCCTGGCCTCCGGCCTCGTCCAGACCTCCGGCCAGGTCGGCGCGGCCCTCGTCCTCGCCGGCGTCACGGCCCTGGTCGCGAGCGACTCGCACCCGGGCGGCGGCTTCGCCCCCTTCAACCCGGGCCTCAACCTGGTCACCGGAGTCGCGGTCGTCGGCCTCGCCTTCAACCTGGTCCCCCTCCTCGGCCTGGCCCGCTCGCGCGCCACGGCGTCCACCCCCGTCAACTCCTGACCCCGACGGACGTCCCCGTGGGTCAACTCCTGACTCCGCGGGACGTCGTCACCGAGGCGCGGCATCCAGCCGCGCCGCCGAGTTCCTTCCGGCATCACCGCTGGGCCACTGGGCCGCAGTCCGCCACCCCGGGCTGCGGCCCAGCGCCGTTTCGGCCATTCACGCGACGGCGAACACCACTCCGTCACGCACGCCTCCGGGCCGGACGCGACGGCGCTGACGGTGTTCACCGCCCCCGAACTCCTCTCACCCACGAGCCCCGCAACTCCTTTCCTTGAGCTTCATGGCGTTGCGGGGATCCCTACCGTCCGCCCGCTACTGGGGGCGTTTCCAGAAGGGACGGGGCGAGTGGGTGCTGCTGCTGGTGGTGGGAGTGGTCAGGTCCTCCAAGGTATTGATGGCCTGTTGCCAGACCTCGGTGACGGTCGGAGGCGCAAACGCCGTGGTCGGTTGCTGGAGCGCGCGGATCTTCTGCGCCAGGTCGTCCAAGGTGGCGCGGACGGCCGGAGTCAGGACGAGTCCGCTGGAGAGCAGCCAGGTCAGGAAGGGCAGGAGCCGGTTCTCCAGGTGGGTCGGCCGGTCGGATTCGCGGACCGTGCGCATGCGGTCGAGCTCGGCCTTGAGGTGCCGGGCCACCTCGCTGGACGTCTTTCCGGCCGAGCCGTCCGGAGCAGGTCGTGGCCTGCGGCGCCGGGACGGCGGCGGGCTGGTCGGGGGCGGGCTGGTCGGCGGGGGCGGCGGGGCGGACGGAGCCGGGCCGCCGGCCGGGAAATCGGGAAGGTCCAGGTCGTCGTCCTGTGAGTAGGCAGGCGCCGGCGGGACGTTGCGGGTGCTTCCTCTCAGCGGAGCGGCGGGCCTGGCCCTCGGAGCGGGAGGCGGCGGCGGACCGGCCGGCGCCATCGGGGCCCCGGGGACGGACTGAGCGCTGACACTGGAGGCGTCAGCGGAAGCGGAGCCCGCAGAGGCGATGTAGAACACCTCAGGAGCATCGGCGGCAGCAACGCCGTAGCCGCCGGTAGGCGGGCCGGACGCGGAGCCGGCCCAGCCGTCGGGGAGATCGACCGGCTGCGTCACCTGGTGCGGAACCTGGTCTTCGGCGACGACACGGGTGTCCACGGCGACGAACGCGGTGAAGCGGCACAGGACGCCGAAGGACAGGGACGTGTCGACGATCTTCTGTTCCAGGGCGGCCGAGCCGCCTGCGGCGTACCGGTCTTCCAGGTCACGGAGGTGTGCGCGTGCCCAGAGGGCGGACGCCATCGGGGCGTCGGCCTCCCTGCCGCGCGCCCGGTACTCGCGCGGCGAGCCGTCCGGCGTCAGGCCTTGCAGGACGAGGGAGCCGAGGGGCGCGCCACGGTACCGTCCGCGCACCACGAGAGGGACGCCGGGGAAGAGGGCGCCCAGCCGTTGGGGCGCGATCGTCTCACTGACCAGATCGAGACCGTCCGGGCGCAGCGACAGCTCGGTCAGCAGCGGTGCCCCGATGCGGTGGTGGACGCGTTCCATCGCCTCGTCCAGCCGGTCTTCGGACTCCACCAGCTCGCAGTGGCCGCCACCGGCGGTCGCCAGCCGGCGGAGGAAGCCGGCGTTCACCGCGCGGTCGATGCCCACCGTGTGCACGCGCACGCCGCGGAGCTTGCGTGCGAGGCGGTTCAGGATCTGGTCCTCGTTGCCGATCTGGCCGTCCGTCACCAGCACCAGCACGCGGTCGCGGTCGGGCTCCGACGGGGACAGCAGGTCGCATGCCGTCTCCAGCGGTGTGAGCATCTCGGTGCCGCCGCGGGCGTTCACGGTGGCGAGGTGCTCGACGGCGCGGAAACGGTTGCGGTCGGTGCCGGGGGACAGGCCGGCACCGAGCTCGGGCGGCGACTCCACAAGGTTGTCGAACGACAGCACGGCGAAGCGGTCGGCCGGAGTGAAGGTGTCGACGATGCGGGCGGCGGCGCGCCGGGCGGCGACCATCTTCCAGCCGTGCATGCTGTACGAGCGGTCGAGCACCAGCACCACGTCACGCGGACGGGGACGGCCGGTCTCGGCGGACGGCAGCACTGTCAGGCAGAAGGTGCCCTCATCCCTTCGGGCGTCGTCGGGTGTCAGCGTCAGTGCCGCGGTGCCGGTGACGGGCGCGTCGAAGACCAGCCGCAGGATGAAGTCGCGGTTCAGGCGCTCTCCCGGCTGCAGGCGCACGGTGGTGCGGCCCCCGGCCGTCTCCTCGGCGACGACGTGCAGGGCCGAGCGGATCTCGGAGAGCGGCAGGTCGCCCGAGTCGAGGTCGACCGTGAGCGAGAGCGCCACCGGGTTGGGGAAGCCGGGCAGCAGGACGGGCGGCGTGATGCGGGACGCGTCGGGCGCCGCGTCGGTGTCCGGCACGACACCCGTTCCGGCCGCCTCGTCATCAAGAGGCGCGCCGGGGATGTAGCGGGGCGCGACCACCAAGGGAAAGCGGAACGTCGCCTCCCCGCTCCCTCCGCCGAACCCGCCCGCCCCAGCGAACCCACTCACCTCGCCGAATCCACCGGCCGGGTCCGACCCGCCACCGAAGGCCCCACCTCCGCCGGCCCCGCTTGCGCCGGCCCCGCTTTCACGGGGGCCGGAGGGGACGGATTCGAAGGGGAGTGGCTGGCTGAGTCCGAGGCGCACCGTCACGCGCTCGCCGGGGAGGATGTTCCCGACGCGCATGGTGAACACGTCGGGGCGGTCCTCCTCGGCGATGGCGGCGCGGCGGCCCGAGGCGATGGCGGTGTCGTACTCCTGGCGCGCCTGCCCGCGTTCCTTGAGGACGCCCTCGACCACGCGGTCGGCGGCCTCCATCCGCAGCGAGGTGACCGCCGCCCGGTCGGGTAGCGGGAATATGTACGTCGCCTCCAGCGGGACGTCGAAGGGGTTGCGGAACCCCTGCTCGACGGTGACCGACGCGGCCAGGCCGGACACGGCCGCGTGGACGTCCACCGAGTCGAGCGGCAGGTTGCCCTTCTCGGTGCGGAGCGCGCCCAGCCCCCCGTCCGGGGCCGGAGGAGCGGTGGGCTCGGGGAGCCGGGTGATGCGCACGGTCACTGGTGCCTCCCGGGAGGGTGGTGGGGGGATTCGACACGGCCGGCCGGTTCGAGCAGGCCGCGCCGCCGGAGGGTGTCGAGCAGTGGAGCGGCCGATCGCGCGATGGCGGCGAGGTCGTCCTCACCGAGGTGGCGCGTTTCGACGATGACGGTCACGCCCGGAGCCAGCCGCACCCCATGGACGACGTCCGGGACCACGGGTGGCACGGCGCTCGGCGGCGGTTCGCCATGGAACCGGGCGGTGGGCCGGACGGTCCAGAAGCTGTCACGAGGACGGGCGACGTCGATTTCGACAGTGTCACCGGGGACGCCGTCGCCGGTACCGGCGGCAGCGGCGGAGTGGATCGCGCCGACCTCATCGTTCTGGGCGTCGGTGAGCGGAGACGCGGCGTCCTGTTCCGGGAGGCCCGGTGAGGCCTGGTCCGCGGGGCCGGCATCGGACTCAGGAGCCACGTCGGTGTCGGCGGCGATGCGGCGGAGCAGGGAGTCGGGCGCGCCGGCCAGTTCGACCTGGATCTCGGCGATCGACCGTCCGAGGGCCTGCCGCCGTTTGACGGCGAGGAGTTGCAGCAGGTGCCGGGGGCCGTAGAGAGCGGCGCGTCCCCGGCGGCCGAGCGGTGGGTCGAGCAGGCCGATGCTCGTGTACCAGCGGATCAGCCGCTCATTGGGGAGATCTCGAACGCGTCCGTTGACTCGCGGGACGCCGTCGGCGGCAAGAGCGGCCGCGGCGTGTTCCGCCAGTTCGCTGATCGTCCAGGTCTCGTCCACCTACCGATAGTGACACTGTCATCATGACACTGTCAAATCAGCGCAGGGGGCGCGACGCCCCGCCGGGTGCTGAGTCGAGAGGGTCCGACGGCTGAAGCCAGAGAAAAGGGGATGAGTCGTGCCTTCCGACAAGAAGTGGCCGGCAGCTTCCGCCGCCGCGCTGTGCCGCGCCATTACGCCCGCCTTCCGGACGCGGACCGCCGAGAAAGCGGTCGGCAAACCTTGTCTGAATGGTTCTGATGCGGCCGAAAAGAAGCCACCTCCGACGGGCGCCCAGCCCCCGAGGCGCGACAATGGCTGCTTGGTGATTTCCCCACCGGGAGAACCGCCCACCGCCGCCGGGGATGGAAGCGTGCCGGTCTGCGCCGAACGCTCCCTGAACCGCCGAGACTCGCCTGCTTGAGGGCGGTTTCGGCCTCTCGCCCGCGAGTGATCCAATGGTGCCTCGGCCGCCGCCGCAAGCCCCTCTCCCCGCCGCGCGGCGGCTGCGGATATTCGAGCCGCGCGGGCGTCCCAGGTGGTCATCCGCATGGTCGGCCGAGTTCGTCTCGGCAACTCCCCGCGCCGCCGATCCTTCGACTTCGCCGGGAACGGCGATAGGGCCGCGGCGGAAGTTCATATCGGGCCCCGAGCGAATTACTGTGAGTAGTCACTACTTGCCTCATGGTGAATTCCGGCAGGGGAGGACCGTGTCTCCAGCAATGTGCACTCCGGCACCCCGTCGAAGAGCGTCCGGCGCTTCTCGCGAGGCGGTCCTGCGGCTGGTCGCCGTCTCCACCGGAATCGCGGTCGGCCTGACCGTCCTCCCCACGTCCGCCCAGGCCGCCTACGTCCTCACCACCGGCCGGATCGTCCACAAACCGGCGCCCAGCGCCGACGACGTGGCCAAGAGCAAGGACGAGGTCCGCAGGAAGGCCGAAGAGGTCGGACGCGCCAAGGCCCGGCTCGCCCAGGCGGACGGAGAGCAGGACCGGCTCGCCATCGCGGCCGAGGCCGCCGTCGAGCAGTACAACGGCGAGCAGGTGAAACTCCAGCGTGCTCAGCAGGCTTACCAGGCCGCGCAGCAGCGGGTGGCCGACGCCGAGCGGCGCGAGGCCGACGCCCAGCGGCAGCTCGCCTCCTTCGCCGCGGACGCCTACCGGGAGAACACCGGCTACGCGTCCTGGGCCGCGGTCATCGCGGGCGAGGGCGGGCCCCAGGGGTTCATGGACCGGGCGGGAATGGTGGAGGTCCTCGCGCGGCGCCGCACCGAGGCGGTCAAGCGCGTCGAGGCGTCCCGGATCGTCGCGAACGTCTTCCGGCGCCAGTCCGAGCGGGCCTTCCGCGACCAGCAGGCGGCGACGAGGAGCGCTGAGGAGGCCAAGAGCGCGGCCCAGCGGATCCTGGCGCAGCAGAAAGCCGTCGTGGCGCGCGTCAGCGAGCAGAAGAAGCAGCTGGAGCAGAGCCTCGGGACGGCCAGGGCGCGCTCCGCCGATCTCGCGCGCCGGCGCGAG
>NZ_JBFAOF010000369.1:0-6492 GCF_040675125.1 Spirillospora sp. NPDC049652
CGGTCGAGGCGCTCGACGCGACCGGCGCGGGCGACGTCTTCGGGGCGGGGTTCCTGTTCGGGACGCTGGCCGGCCTCCCGCTTCCCGAGCGGCTGAAGTTCGCCAACCTCTGCGCCGGCCTGTCGGTCCGGCACCGCAGCGGGTCGCTGGGCGCGCCCTGCTGGGGGGAGATCGCCGCCTTCGGCGAGTCGGGGGAGATCCCCGAGGCCGCGCTCGAACCGTACGCCTTCGTCGTGGACTTCCTCCCCGAGATGGCGTCCGACACCGTCGTCCGGGCCGAGCCCACGCTCCGGGCCGACCCCGTGCGACCGTCCTGACCCGGCGGCGGCGACCGCACAGCGCGCCCGCCGCCGCGCGGCACCACACCACGACACCACGGCAACACGGCAACACGGCGATACAGCACAATCACACAGCAACACGGCAACACCGCAGAAACCGCACTACAGAACCAGTACGACCAGCACAGGAAGGAGCCGCTGAAATGCCGACACGATTGACACGGGGGGCGGTCGCGACGGCCGCGGCCCTCGCGATGGCCCTCGCCGCCGCGTGCGCTCCGGGTTCGTCCGCCGACAAGCCGGCGAACAAGGCGCCGAGCGCCGTCAGCACCGACGTGGCCAAGGCCGGCGACGTCACCCTCACCGTCTGGGACCAGGAGGTCCAGGGCGGGCAGAAGCAGCAGATCGACACGCTCAACAAGCGGTTCATGGCCAAGTACCCGAACGTGAAGATCAACCGGGTGTCGCGGTCGTTCAACGACCTGCAGAAGACCCTGCGGCTGGCGCTGTCGGGCAGCAACCCGCCCGACGTCGTCGAGGCCAACCAGGGCTACGCGAACATGGCCCAGTACGTGAAGGCGGGGATGCTGCTCCCGCTGACCTCCTACGACCAGGTCTACGGGTGGAAGAAGCGCTACCCGAAGGGCCTGATGGACCTGAACAGCGTCACGTCGGACGGCAAGCTCATCGGTTCGGGCGACCTCTACGGCGTCTCCCTGAACGGTGAGATCGTCGGCCTGTACTACAACAAGGAGAAGCTCTCCGCGCTCGGCATCCAGCCGCCGAAGACCTGGGCCGAGTTCGACCAGGCGCTCGCCACCGCCAAGGGCAAGGGCGAGGTCCCGATCGCGTTCAACAACCTGGAGAAGCTGCCCGCGATGCAGCTGTACGGCATCATCCAGGACGGCCTGGCCGACAAGGAGTCGGTGCGCAAGCTGGTCTTCGGCAACGGCGGCTCCTGGACCGACGGGCCGAACGTCCAGGCCGCGCAGAAGCTCGCCGACTGGGCCAAGCAGGGCTACCTGACCAAGGACCCCAACTCCCGCAAGTGGGACGACACCCCCGCCGACTTCGCCAAGGGCCAGGGCGTGTTCATGTTCGGCGGCACCTGGTGGGCGCCCGACCTCGCGGACCGGATGAAGGACAAGGTCGGCTTCATGCTGCCGCCGGCCGCGCAGGCCGGTCAGCCCACCGCGACCATGGGCGGCGAGAGCCTGCCGTGGTCGATCACCGCCAAGTCCAAGCACCCGGACGTGGCGGCGGCCTACATCAACTTCATCACCTCGCCCGAGGCCATGGACGTGTCCGTCGAGACCGGGAACCTGCCCGTGCTCGCCGCGCCGACCAAGCAGCCGTCGCTGCCGCTGATGAAGGAGGTCTCGGCGGCCTGGGCGGAGCTGAGCAAGAACGACGGCACCACGCCCTACAACGACTACACCACCCCGACGTTCACCGACACGTTCGGCGGTCCGCTGCAGGAGCTGGTCGCCGGCAAGAAGTCCGCGCAGGACGTCATGAAGGCGGCGCAGGACGACGCCGCCGCCTTCCAGAAGAAGAAGTAACGACCGGCCTCGCCGCCGGGAGCGCCGGGAACAGCCGCCCGGCGCCCCGGCGGCGGGACGGGAACGATCGGCAGAGCCAAGGAGTCCGCCCATGACGACCGTCGCGCGGCAGAAGACCCGCAGAACCGGGAAGAAGCCGCCCGGCACCCGCGCCGAACGCCGCGCGGAGGGCCGGGTGCAGGGCCAGGCGAAGAAGCAGGCGAAGGGCCGCGCCCCCGGCGAGGCCCGCAACATCGGCTGGCTGTACATCCTGCCCGCGCTGCTGGTGTACGGGGCGTTCCTGCTCTGGCCGCTGGCGCGCGGCGTGCAGTTCTCGTTCTACAACTGGGACGGCCTCGGCAGCGCGACCTGGGCGGGGTTCTCCAACTACGCCACCACCTGGACCGACCCGGCGCTGCGCGGCTCGTTCGCGCACCTGCTGGTCCTGGTCGTCTTCTACTCGATCCTGCCGTGCTGCATCGCGTTCCTGCTGGTGGCCGCGATGTCGCGGACGAAGATCCGCGGCATGACGTTCTTCCGGACGGTGCTGTTCCTGCCGCAGGTCATCGCGATGGTCGCGGTGGCCGTGGCCTGGCAGTGGGTCTACTCGGCCGACGGCCCGGTCAACACCGTGCTCGGCTGGCTGCACGGCGCCGGGCTGCCCGACTGGCGGCACGGCTGGCTGGGGGACTTCACCTTCGCGCTCCCGGCCGTGGGCCTGGTCGGCACCTGGGTCGAGATCGGCCTCGCGTTCGTGCTGTTCATGGCGGGCGTCCAGCGGATCCCGCGGGAGCTGTACGAGGCCGCGCGCATCGACGGGGCCGGCCCGGTCCGCGAGTTCTTCGCGGTCACGCTGCCGGGCCTGCGGCGCGAGCTCGCGGTGGCGCTGACGCTGACCACGACCATGTCCATCCGCAACTTCGACCTCATCTACATGGCCACCGGCGGCGGCCCGGGCAACGCGACCAAGGTTCCCGCCTACGAGGTCTACAACCGCACGTTCAACACCGGCGAGGTCGGCCTCGGCTGCGCGATCGGCATCACCATGGCGGTGCTGCTGTTCGCCGCCACCGCCGCCATCGGCCGCCTGGTGGAAGGGAAGGGCGCATGAGTTCGCGGCGGGAAGCGATCTTCAACCACGCGATCCTCACGCTGTTCGCGGTGATCGCGCTGTTCCCCATGGCCGGCGTGGTCGTGAAGGCCCTCCAGCTTCCGGACCTGGACGTGAGCACCTTCGCCACGGCCTGGCGCGACGGGCACTTCGCCACCTACCTGCGCAACAGCGTGATCGTCACCACGGTCACGGTGGTCGCCTCCGGCGTCCTGTCGATCATGGCCGGGTTCGCGCTCGGCGCCATGCGGTTCCGCGGCGCGTCGGTGCTGTTCCTGCTGTTCCTGGCCGGGCTGACCATCCCCACCGAGACCATCGTGGTGCCGCTGTACTTCGACCTGCGGTCGATGGGCCTGGACAACAGCTACGCCGGGCTGATCCTGCCGCAGGTGGCGATGTCGGTCGCGTTCGGCACGTTCTGGATGCGCGCCTACTTCCGCAGCGTCCCGCCGTCGCTGCTCGAGGCCGCCCGGATCGACGGCGCGTCCAGCTGGACCACGCTCTGGCGGGTGCTGGTCCCGGTCGGCAAGCCCGCGATCCTCACCATGGTGCTGCTGACCAGCATGTGGACCTGGAACGAGTTCCTGCTGCCCCTGGTGATCGTCAACTCGGACGAGGGGCTGCGCACCGCGCCCCTCGGGCTGTCCTTCTTCCAGGGCGCGCACAAGACCGACTACCCGCTGCTGATGGCGGGAGCGCTGATCATCGCGGCGCCCGTCATCGTCGTCTATGTCTTCCTGCAACGACAGTTCATCGCAGGAATGCTCTCGGGGGCCATCAAGGAGTAGGGAAGGAACAGGAGAGCTGTTTTGCGAAGACTCACCCTGCCCGTAGTACTGCCCGCGGTTCTGTCCGCCACCCTGGCCGCGTCCGCGGTCACGCTGGTCGCGGCGCCCGCCCACGCGGCGCCCGCACCGGCGGGAGCCGACAGGGGACAGCTTGACGTGCTCTTCGTCGGGGCTCATCCCGACGACGAGGCCGGCACGCTGTCGACCCTCGGCCAATGGAACGAGTTCGACAAGGCGCGGACCGGCGTCCTCACCGTCACCCGCGGCGAGGGCGGCGGCAACGCCGCAGGCAACGAGGAGGGGCCACCGCTCGGCCTGCTCCGGGAGAGCGAGGAGCGGCGCGCGGTCGGCAAGGCCGGCGTCACCGACATCCACTACCTCGACAAGGTCGACTTCTTCTACACGGTGAGCGCGCCGCTGACCGACGACACGTGGGGGCACGACGCCACGCTGGAGAAGGTCGTCCGGCTCGTGCGCGAGACGCGGCCCAAGGTCATCGTGACCATGGAACCCGCGCCGCTGCCCGGCCAGCACGGCAACCACCAGCAGGCGGCGCGCCTGGCGACCGAGGCGTACTTCGCCGCGGCGAACCCCGACGCGTTCCCCGCGCAGCTGAGCAAGGAGAAGCTGCGGACCTGGTCGCCGGGGCGGCTGTTCGGCACGGGCGGAGCGTCCGGCCCCGTCGGGCGGTCCTGTGCGGCCGACCTGACCACGTCCAGTCCGGCCACGCTGTCGTACGGCGTGTGGGGAGGCCGTGCCTCCGCACGCAACGGCGGCAAGCCCTGGGCTCAGGTCGAGCGCGAGGCACAGCGGATGTACGTGAGCCAGGGCTGGGGCGGCTTCCCCGACGTTCCGGCGGACCCGGCCAAGATCGGCTGTGACTTCTTCACGCAGATCCACTCCCGGGTTCCGTTCACGCTGGGCAACACCGACCCGGCGGCGATGCTCGAAGGCGCGGTGCAGCCGGCCAAGGGCGGGCTTCCGCTCGGCAGCCGGTTCTACCTGACCAGCGATTTCGGCGTCGGCGCGGGACGCGCGTTCAAGGTGACCGCGCACGCCTCGTCGCCGAGCGCGCTGGCCGGCGCCAAGGCGGCGCTCACGGTGCCGCCCGGTTGGAACGTGACAGGTTCCGGCTCCCTCGGCACGCTCTCGGACGCGGAGCGCACCACCACGTTCACCGTGACGCCCCCGGCGGACGCCGCGACCGGCCGCGTCCGGATCGCCGCGCAGCTCACCGCCGGTCGGGCTTCCGGCCAGACATCCTCGATGGTCGAGGTCCAGCCGTCCGTCACCGGGCTGCAGGAGCCCCTGCCGCGCGTCGCGGACTTCGACGCCTGGGCCGCCAAGAACGGCGTGCCCGCGCTCACCGGCCGGATGAAGCGCGTGCTCACGCTCGCGTCCGGCAAGTCGCGCGAGGTGCGGATCGACCTGGCCAACACCACCTCGTCCGCGCAGTCGGGCACGGTGCGGCTGGACCTGCCGAAGGGCTTCTCCGCCGACGCGGCGTCCAAGCCGTTCACGCTGGCGGCCGGGGCCAAGGGCGCGGCGACCTTCACCGTCACCAACACCGACGCCTCCCTGCCGACCTCCAACCAGGGCGGCTCCGGCGGCGACTACGACCTCACCGTCACCACCACCCCCTCCTCCGGCGCGGCCGACGTGCAGAAGGGCGGGCTCGAACTCGTCCCGACCGCGCAGCTGTCCAAGGCGACGACCGCTCCGGCGGTCGACGGCAAGGAGTCGGCCGGCGAGTACCCGGGCCAGGAGATCGACCTGTCCCGCCTGTGGGAGGGCTCGGCCTGCGACTCGGCCGCCGACTGCTCGGCGACCGGCAAGGTCTCGTGGACCGACGACGCGCTGAACGTGCTCGTCAAGGTCCGCGACGACAAGCAGGGTACGGTCCTCGGGGCCGACGACTGCAAGCGCCACTGGCGTTCGGACTCGGTCGAGATCGCGATCGACCCGCGCGGTGACTCCGAGAACACCTCCACCACGTTCAAGACCGGGATCTTCCCGCGGATGTCGGACGGCAAGCCCTGCTTCGAGCGGGACGCCGACGCCCACCAGGGCGGCGCGGAGACCGCCCCCGGCATGCAGGTCGCCTCGGTCGTGAACGAGCCCTACGACGGCTACACCATCGAGGCGAAGATCCCGTTCAAGGACCTTCCGACCGCCGTGGACCCGGCGCGGATGGGCCTGAACATCTTCGTGTACGACTCCGACACCCAGGACAAGACCGGCCAGACCCGTATCGGCTGGTCGACCTGGGGCGGCGTGCAGGGCGACCCGTACCGGTGGGCCCTCACCTCCCTGCCGGGGTACACCCCGCCCGCGGGACTGCCGACCACGCCGCCCGCGCCGGTCATGCCGACCGACGCGGCCACCTCGGCGAACTCGCCCGAGTCGATCCTCCAGGCGGTGCGCACCGGCGTCCCGCTGGCGGCGACCGCCGCCGCGCCCGCGTCCGACACCGCGCGGATCGTGGGCAGGCCGAAGGTCTCGGGCGGCTCGGTCACCTTCAAGCTCCAGGCGACCGGACCGGGCACCGCGTACGTCCACGTGTGGGACGGCAAGGTGCTCGGGACCAAGAAGGTCGACGTCCGCGGGGCGGGTGCCCGGACCGTGACCGTGCCGGGTGCGAGCGGCTGGCTGACCGTGGCCTTCGAGGCCCGGAAGGGGGGCACGGCGAGCAGCGCCGCGCAGCTGACCGGCTGACCTGACGCCGTGGCCGCCGGTCCGGGCCAGGCAGGACCGGACCGGTGGCCGCGGCG
>NZ_JBFAOF010000370.1:0-6461 GCF_040675125.1 Spirillospora sp. NPDC049652
CTGGGCGACCGCGCTCGACACCCTCGCGGACGCGCTGGCCGCGGCGACGCTGATGCTCGACCCGTCCCGGATCGTGCTGGGCGGCGGCCTCGCCGAGGCGGGCGACGCGCTCCTGCCGCCGCTGGCCGAACGCCTCGTCCCGCGCCTGACCTTCCGCACTCCCCCGCCGCTGGTCCCGGCGGAGCTGGGCCCGCTGGCCGGCATGCACGGCGCGGCCGTCCTCGCCCAGCGGCTGGTGAATTCCTAAGTTTCCGGGCGGTGGTCGTCGCTTTCGCAGGACGGCGGCCATCGTCCGGTTCTCACTCGGCCGTGAAAAATGCCGGATCCGGCCCGTTCCCAGGGAAGTGGAACGGACCAGATCCGGGTGGAGCGGCGCGGCTCGCGGGTCGCCGCTCGTTCAGGGGGGTGCGGTTCGAGTCAGGGGTGCGGCCCGGGTCAGGCGAGGACCTTCTTGTCGGACGGGGACTGGTCGGCGAACTGGGTGGCGTGCAGTTCGGCGTAGCGGCCTCCTTCGGCGAGCAGGGTGTCGTGGGTGCCGCGCTCGACGACGCGGCCGGACTCGATGACCAGGATCTGGTCGGCGGCGCGGATGGTGGACAGCCGGTGCGCGATGACGATCGCGGTGCGGCCGTCGAGCGCCTCGCTCAGGGCCTCCTGGACGGCGGCCTCGGACGTGGAGTCGAGGTGCGCGGTCGCCTCGTCGAGGATGACCACGCGCGGGCGGGCGAGGAGCAGGCGGGCGATGGTGAGGCGCTGGCGCTCGCCGCCCGACAGGCGGTAGCCGCGCTCGCCGACGACGGTGTCGAGGCCGTCGGGCAGGGAGCGGATCAGGTCGTCCAGGCGGGCGCGGCGGAGCGCGTCCCACAGGTCGTCCTCGTCCGCCTCGGGACGGGCGAGCAGCAGGTTCTCGCGGATCGAGTCGTGGAACAGGTGGCCGTCCTGGGTGACCATGCCGAGCGTGTCGCGGATGGCGCCGAACGACAGGTCGCGGACGTCGGCGCCGCCGAGCCGGACCGCGCCCCCGTCCACGTCGTACAGGCGCGGCAGCAACTGGGCGATGGTGGACTTGCCCGCGCCGGACGAGCCGACGAGCGCGACCATCTGGCCGGGCTCGGCGCGGAACGACACGTCGTGCAGCACCTCGACGCCGCCGCGCGAGTCGAGGGTGGCGACCTCCTCCAGCGAGGCGAGCGAGACCTTGTCGGCGGACGGGTAGCCGAACCGGACGTGGTCGAACTCGACCGAGACCGGGCCCTCGGGGGCCGCCTGCGCGTCCGGCTTCTCCTTGACCAGCGGCTCCAGGTCGAGGACCTCGAAGACGCGCTCGAAGCTGACCAGCGCGCTCATCACCTCCAGGCGCGCGCCCGCGAGCGCGGTGAGCGGGGCGTAGAGGCGGGTGAGCAGCAGCGCGAGCGCGACGACCGCGCCCGCGTCGAGCTGGTCGCGCAGCGACAGGTAGCCGCCGAGGCCGTAGACCAGCGCCAGCGCGAGCGCGGACACGACGGTCAGGGAGGTGATGAAGACGTGCTGGAGCATCGCCGTGCGGACGCCGATGTCGTGCACCCGGCGGGCCCGGACGGCGAACTCGGCGGACTCGCGGGCGGGCCGTCCGAACAGCTTGACCAGGGTCGCGCCGGGCGCGGAGAACCGCTCGGTCATCTGGGTGGACATGGCGGCGTCGTTGGCGGCGGCCTCGCGGCGCAGCCCGGCGAGGCGGCGGCCCATCCGGCGCGCGGGCAGCACGAACACCGGCAGCAGGACGAGCGCGAGCAGCGTGACCTGCCAGGAGATGCCGACCATGACGGCGAACGTGAGCAGCAGCGTGACCAGGTTGCTGACCACGCCGGACAGCGTGTCGGAGAACGCGCGCTGCGCCCCGATCACGTCGTTGTTGAGCCGGGACACCAGCGCGCCGGTGCGGGTGCGGGTGAAGAACGCGACCGGCATCCGCTGGACGTGGTCGAACACGGTGGTGCGCAGGTCGAGGATCAGGCCCTCGCCGATCCGCGCGGACAGCCACCGGTTGAGCAGGCCGAGACCGCCCTCGGCGAGCGCGAGCACCGCGATCGTCACGGCGAGGCCGATGACCACGCCGGACGGGCGGTGCCCGACGATCGCGTTGACGACGCGTCCGGCGAGCACCGGGGTGATCACGGCGATCACCGCGAGCACCACGCTGACCGCGAGGAACCCGGCGATCCGGCGGGAGTGCGGGCGGGCGAACGACGCGATGCGGCGCAGCGTCGCCTTCGAGAAGGGACGGCGTTCGTCCTTGGCGTTCATCGCGTGGTGCAGCGAGTGCCACGCGGTCACTTCCATGTCCATGTGCGTCCGCCCGTGGGTCGAGGTGTCCGGTCGAGGGTCCTGCATGCGCCGGAGCCCCATCCTGCGACCTCAACTTAACTTGAGGTCAACTCCGCTCACCGCACCACTCTGCCGGAGGCGTCCGACATTCCCCCGCAGGCGCGTGGACGCGCCCGGAGGCGGCCGGCGCCCGCCGGGGACTTCTGGCGGTCCGCCGGAATCGCCGGGATCCCGGCGGAGCGCGGCGCCTTTCCGCCGGGTAACGTCGTGATCATGGCGATCGATGTCACGAAGGTCCGGAACGACACCCCCGGCTGCGCCCGCGTCGCGCACCTCAACAACGCCGGGGCGGCGCTCCCCCCGCGCCCCGTCATGGACGCGGTCACCCGGCACCTGGAACTCGAGGCGATGACCGGCGGCTACGAGGCCGCCGAGGAGAACGCCGAGGCCCTCGACCACTTCTACGACGCCGTCGCCGGGCTGATCGGCGCCCGGCGCGACGAGATCGCCTACGTCGAGAACGCCACCCGCGCCTGGGACCTGGCGTTCTACGGCATCCGGTTCGCGCCCGGCGAGCGCGTCCTGACCACGACCACCGAGTACTCCAGCAACGCGATCGCCTACCGGCAGCGCGGCGTGCGGGTGGACGTCATCCCCGACGGCCCGGACGGCACGATCGACCTCGACGCGCTGGAGGCCGAGCTGCGCAAGGGCGGCGTGCGGCTCGTCTCGCTCAACCACATCCCGACGTCGAACGGGCTGATCAACCCGGCCGCCGAGGTCGGGCGGCTGTGCCGGGCGGCGGGCGTGCTGTTCCTGCTGGACGCCTGCCAGTCGGCCGGGCAGATCCCGGTGGACGTCGAGGAGATCGGCTGCGACCTGCTGTCGGCGACCGGCCGCAAGTTCCTGCGCGGACCGCGCGGCACCGGCTTCCTCTACGCGCGGCGGGAGGTCCTCGCGGACCTGGAGCCGCCGATGCTGGACAACGCCGCCGCCGAATGGCACGTGCCCGACCGGTACGAGCTGCGTCCGGACGCCAAGCGGTTCGAGACGTGGGAGCGGTACATGGCCGGGCAGATCGGCCTCGGCGTGGCCGCCGACTACGCGAGCGCCCTCGGCATGGACGCCATCACCGCGCGCATCGACGTGCTCGCCACGCTGCTGCGCTCGGAGCTGGCGGCCAAGCCTGGCGTGACCGTCCACGACCGGGGGGCGCTGCGCTCCGGCACCGTCACGTTCACCGTGGACGGCCGCCCGCCGGCCGAGATCGTGCGGGCGGCCCGCGAACGGGACATCAACGTGAACGTCGCGCAGCCCGTGACCCACGGATACGACCCGGACGCCGTGGAAGCGGTCGTCCGGGCCTCCGTGCACTACTACAACACCGAGGACGAGGTGGAGCGGCTGCTCGCCCTCCTGTGACTACTTGAAGGGGGCGAGCACCCGGGCCGCGCGGGGCTCGTCCACCTCGATGCGGTTGGGGTCGGCCCGGCTCGGACGGTTCGGCAGGGTCACGAAGCGCACCTCGGACGGATCGGTGTGCCTGAGGCTCTCGGCCAGCGCCTTGAAGTTCCCCAGGTCCAACGCGGGAGAGACCTTCAGCGAACTCGCGCTCACCTGGAGGAACCTGGCGAACCGGATCGGGTCGTCACGCATCATGCGCAGGGCCTCGCGCGCCAGCTCGGCCACGAGCTTCTGCTGGCGCTTGACGCGACTGAGGTCCGAGCCGTCGCCCATGCCGTGGCGGACGCGCGCGTACGCGAGGGCGCCCTTGCCGTCGAGCTTGTGCTTCCCGGCGGTGAGGCGCAGCCCCGACTTCTGGTCGTTCACGGACCTGGGCAGGGTGACCGTCACGCCGCCGAGGGCGTCCACCATGCGGGCGAACCCGGTGAAGTCGACGACGACGGTCTGGTCCACGCGGACGCCGGTGACGTGCTCCACCGTCTTGATCGCGCAGGACACACCGCCCTCGCTGTAGGCCGCGTTGATCTGCCCCGTCCCGGCCCGGGTCTCCCGCCCGTCGGCGCGCACGCACGCGGGCCGTTCGACGAGCAGGTCGCGCGGCAGGCTTACGACGCTCACCTTCTTGCGGTCGGCGGGCAGCCTGACCAGCATCATCGTGTCGGAGCGCGCGGCGATCGCGTGGCCGCCGCCCCCCGCCCCGGCGTTCTTCCCGGTACGGGCGTCGGAGCCGAGCAGCAGCAGGGTCAGCGGGCGTCTGTCCGCTCCCGTCAAGCCGGACCCCGCCTTCCGGGGATCGGCGTCGCCACCGCCGCCGCGCAGCAGGACGGCCGGGACGAGCAGCAGCGCCGCCACCGCGCAGGCGGCGAGCGCCAGGGCCGTCCAGCCGCGCGGGCGCAGCCGGCGGCGCGGCGCGCGCGCAGCGTCGGTCAGCCGCGAGCGCTGCCGGGCCAGGGACGGTGGCGGATCGTGCTCCAGGGCGCGGCCGAGGTCGCGCAGGGTCGAAAGGTCGTCCACGGCTCAGCCCTCCTCAACGGCCGGGTCGGCGGTCGGGTCCACGCCGCCGAGCGCGGCGCGGACCTTGCGGCGCGCCCGGTTCAGCCGCGACCGGACGGTGCCGACGGGGATGGACAGGGCGCACGCGACCTCCTCGTAGGTCAGGTCGCCCCACGCCACCAGCAGCAGGACGTCGCGGTCCCGGCGAGGCAGCGCGGCGAGCGCCCCGGCGAGCGCGGTGCGCGACTCCCAGGCCGCCACGCCCGCGGCGACCCGGTCGGCGGGGCCGTCCACGGGACCGTCCACGGGGCTGCGGCGCAGCGCCCGGTAGTGCGCGGCCTCGCGGCGGTGGTGCCGCGCCATGATCTTGGTGACGATGCCGAACAGCCAGGGTCGGGCGTCCGGCTGGGACAGGTCGTAGCGGCGCCGTCCGCCGAACGCGGCGAGGAAGGTGTCCCCGACCAGGTCCTCGGCGGTCTCGGGGCCGAGCCGGCGGGACACGTAGCGGTACAGCATCCCGGAGTAGCGGTCGAACAGCGCGGCGAAGGCCTCCGGATCGTCGTGCGACCGGCGGATCAGCTCCGCGTCGTCCGCCGTCACGGCGGGCGGGGCGGTCATCGTGGACACCACGGCCTTCCCGGAGATAGCGGGCATCGTTTCATCGACGGTGTCTTGCCGTTCGGCCCGTCCCGGGTTCGCGGTCCCAAGATCACTGTTTCGTAACTAAGTGAACTTTCCGGATAACCTGCGCATCTTCCCAGGGGAGCGCGGAGACCCGGACCACGGGGAGGTCCGGGTCGTTGGCGCGCTCTTCCGCTTCAGGGGCGAGCAGGAGGACGCGGCGTGACGGACGACGCCCAGGACCGGCCGGGAGACGAGAAGGACCCGGCCCGGCCGGAGACGGCCCGGTTCGCCGTACCCGGGACACCGGACGACCGGGCTCCCGGAAGGCCCGCCGCCGAGCCCGCCCGCGGCCCCTCGGACGAAGACGAGAACGAGCCCTCCGACGGCGCGCCCGCCGAGGAACCCGACGCCGAGGCCCAGGCGGACGCCGAACCCGAGCCCGCTGAGGACGACCCGGCCGTCCCGGCCGCCCCGGAGCCGAAGCGGGAGTCGGCACCGAAGCCGGAGCCGGAGCAGGGCCGGGAGTCGCGCGAGTCGAGGCCGGAGAAGGCCCGCGACTCGCGCGCGTCGGGGCCGCACCCGGCGCAGGCGGCCAAGTCGTCCGGGCAGTGGACGATCACGGCTCCGGAGCGTCCGGAGAGCACGCCCTTCCGGTCGGCGTCCCCGACGGTCGAGGACAGGCTCCCGACCGTCCGCGCCTCCAAGCCGGACGCGCCCGCGCACGACGAGGACGCCCCGCGCACGAGCGGACCGCATCCGACCACCCCGCACACCAGCGGTTCCCACCCGGCCGGCCCGCAGCGTGACGGCGGACCGTCCGGCGCGCCTTCCCGGAGCAGCGGCACCCACCCCACCACGCCTCGGACCAGCGGCCCCAGCGGCCCCGACGCCCGCCCAAGCAGCGCCCACGAGACCACCCCACCCGACTCGTCCCCGCGCGACCCCGCCCGCCCCGAGCCCTCCCCGCGCACCCCCGCCTCCCGCGCCCCCGAAGCGCGCGACGCCGAACCACGCGCCGCTGGCCCGCGCGACGGTGGTGGGCGCGACGGTGGTGCGCGCGACCCTGGTGCGCCCCA
>NZ_JBFAOF010000371.1:0-6454 GCF_040675125.1 Spirillospora sp. NPDC049652
CCGGTGTGCGCCACCGGCTCGACGGGCGTCGCGCCGCGCGGCAGGTCCTCGGCGACATGCGCGAGCAGCCGCAGGAAGTGCGACTTGCCCGACCCGTTCGAGCCGAGCACCGCGACCCGCTCGCCGTACCAGAACTCGGCGTCGAACGGCCGCATCAGGCCGGTCAGCTCCAGATCCTCGCAGACCACGGCCCGTTTCCCGGTGCGCCCGCCGCGCAGCCGCATCTTCAGGCTCTGGTCGCGCGGCGGGACCTCCGGCGGCCCCGCCTCCTCGAACCTGCGCAGCCGCGTCTGCGCCGCCTGGTACCGGGACGCCATGGAGTCGTTGTAGGTCGCCTTGTTCTTCATCATCTGGACGAGCTGCTTCAGCTTGGCGTGCTCCTCGTCCCAGCGGCGGCGCAGCTCCTCCAGCCGGTCGTTGCGGTCCCGGCGCGCGGCGGCATAGGTGGCGAACCGGCCGCCGTGGATCCAGACCGTCCCGGCCTCCACGGTCACGATCCGGTCGGCCGCCCGGTCGAGCAGCTCCCGGTCGTGCGACACCAGCAGCACCGTCTTGGACGTCTCGCGCAGCCGCTCCTCCAGCCAGCGCTTGCCGGGCACGTCGAGGTAGTTGTCCGGCTCGTCCAGCAGCAGCACCTCGTCCGGGCCGCGCAGCAGCGCCTCCAGGACGAGCCGCTTCTGCTCCCCGCCCGACAGCGTCGTCACGTCCCGGTAGCGGCAGCGGTCGAACGGTACGCCGAGCGCGGCGACGGTGCAGGCGTCCCAGAGCACCTCGGCCTCGTAGCCGCCCGCGTCGCCCCAGCCGGCGAGCGCCTCGGCGTACCGCATCTGCGTCCGCTCGCCGTCCTTCTCGATCATCGCGAGCTCGGCCGCCTCCAGCGCCGCCGCCGCGTCCCGCAGCCGGCGCGTCGCGGTGGTCAGCAGCAGGTCCTGCACGGACGACCCGTCCCGGACGTTCCCGACGAACTGCCGCATCACCCCGAGCCCGCCGCTGTGCGCGACCGACCCCTCCTGCGGGACCAGGTCCCCGGCGATGGTGCGCAGCAGCGTCGTCTTCCCGGCGCCGTTCGGGCCGACCAGCGCCGCGGTCACCCCGTCCCCGACCCGGAACGACACGTCCTCCAGCAGGACCCGCCCGTCCGGCAGCGTGTGACTCAGGTGTCCGACCTCGACGTGTCCCATGGGCCAGGATCCTCCGAACTCGGGCCGTCCCCGGTCAACTCCTTTTCGGCACAGTGTTGTTCACTCATCGCGCTAGTACAGTCACAGAGAGTGATGTATGGTTCGTTCTGTGCGAGCAGCCCGGTTCAAGGAGGTATCCGCCCGGCCGTCGGCCCGGGTGCTGCTCGTCCTTCTCGCGCTGGCCACCGCGCTGACCGGCCCCGCGGAGATCGCCTCGGCCGTCGTGCCGGCGGCGCCGGTGAGCGTCGAGACCGCCTCGCCCGGCTGCGGCGACGAGGACGACGGCCTCGCCGGGCACAGCGACCCGTCGGCCGTCCGCCCCACCAGCGCCGAACCCGGCCGCCCGAGCGGCGTCCGCCTGCTGCGCACGCCCGCCCGCGAACGCGTCCCGGCCGCCGCGCGCCCGGTCGCCGTCCCGCGCGCGGCCACCCCTGTTCCGGCGGCCGGCCACGACGGCCGCGCCCCCGGCACCGGCCTCCTCGTCACCCTGAGCGTCTTCCGCACGTGAGCGTCCCGCGGCGGCCCCGGCACCTGCCGGGCCGTCCGCCCACACGCCCGAACACGTGCAGGACGATGCGGAGGACGCCATGGGCGTCGAGAACGGTCCCACAAGCAACGAGAGATGGCGCTTCCACTGCCCGCGCTGCGTCTGGACCTGGGAGCAGGTCTTCGAGGCGCGGCAGAGCGGCGCGCACACCGCCTGGTACTACGACGGCCTGCCGAGCCTGCCGCCGTGGATCGACCCCGGATGCCCCACCTGCGGAGCCGCCGCCAAGGCGTTCCCAGGCGGGGTGGGGGAGGCGACGGCGCAGCCGTGACCCCCGCGCCCCCGTCCCGCCGGAGCCCGGCGGGACGGGGGCGCCGGTGAGCGCGGACGTCAGGCGGTCAGCGCGGACGTCAGGCGGGCGACGGCCTCGGCCACCGGGAGCTCGGCGGTCTCGCCGGTGGCCCGGACGGTGTGCTCCACCACGCCCGCCGCGAGCCCCCGCCGCCCGACCGTGACCCGGTGCGGGATGCCGGTCAGCTCGATGTCGCGGAACTTCACCCCCGCCCGCTCCGGACGGTCGTCGAGCACGGCGTCGACGCCCGCCGCCCGCAGCCCGGTGTAGATCCGCTCGGCCGTCCCGGCGACCTCCGGGTCGTCGGTCTGGGCCGGGACGACCGCGACCGCGAAGGGGGCGACCGCCTCCGGCCACACGATCCCGCGGTCGTCGTGGTGGGTCTCCACGATCGCGGCCATCGCGCGCTCGATCCCGATGCCGTACGAGCCCATCAGCGGGTGGAGACGGCCGCCGTCCGCCGCGAGGACGGTCAGGTCCAGCGCGCGGGTGTAGCGGTCGCCCAGCTTGAAGATGTGGCCGACCTCCAGCGCCGCGAACACCTCCAGGGCCGTCCCGCAGGACGGGCACGGCTCGCCCGCCGTCACCTCGCGCAGATCCGCCCAGGTCGGGGACGGGATGTCGCGCGCCACGTCCACGCCGCGCAGGTGGACGCCGTCCCGGTTCGCCCCGGTGACCATGTCCCGGCGGCCGCGCAGCGCCTCGTCCGCCAGGACCGGCAGGCCGGTCACGCCGACCGCGCCGAGGCTGCCGGGCAGCGCGCCCAGCGCCTCCCGGATCTCCTCGGGCTCGGCGGGCCGCAGCTCGGCCGCGCCCGTCGCGTCCGCGAGCTTCTGCTCGTTCAGCGCGTGGTCGCCGCGCAGCAGGACCAGCGTGATCCGGCCGTCCACCAGGTGGACCAGCGTCTTGATCTGCCGGTCGGCGGGCACGCCGAACCCGGCGGCGAGATCCTCGATCGTCCGCACCCCGGGCGTGTCGAACGCCTCGGGAGCGTCCGCGCCGCCGGACGACGCGTCCCCCGAGACCGGGGCGAGCCGGGACGTCGCCGTCTCGACGTTGGCCGCGTAGCCGCAGGACGGGCACCGCACCACGGTGTCCTCGCCCGCCTCGCACGGGCAGGCGAACTCGGTCGAGTCCGTGCCGCCCATGGTCCCGTTGGACGCATCGACGGGGATCGCCGGGATGCCGAGCCGCTCGAAGATCCGCAGGTAGGCGGCCTTGTACGCCGCGAACGACGCGTCCAGGCCGGCCTGGTCGGCGTCGAAGGAGTAGGCGTCCTTCATCGTGAACTCGCGCACCCGCAGGAGCCCGCCGCGCGGCCGGGGCTCGTCCCGGAACTTCGTCTGGAACTGGTACCACTGCTGCGGAAGCTGCCGGTAGGACGTCAGCTCCAGGCCCAGCGTCGTGAAGATCTCCTCGTGCGTCAGGCCGAGGGCCAGCTCGCCGCCGCGCCGGTCGGTGAGCCGGAACAGCTCCGGGCCGACCAGGTCCCAGCGCCCGGACCGCCGCCACGGATCGGCCGGCTGCAGCGCGGGCAGCAGCATCTCCTGCGCCCCGATCCGCTCCATCTCCTCCCGGACGACCTGGACGATCCTCGCCCGGACCCGCACCGCCAGCGGCAGCAGCGAGTAGTGCCCCGCGTGCAGCCGCCGGACGTACCCCGCGCGCAGCAGCAGCCGGTGGCTCGGCGCGTCCGCGTCCGCCGGATCCTGCCGCAGGGTCGGGACGAACAACTGTGACCAGCGCATGCGGCGACGATAACGGTGTGGACGCGCCGCCGGCATCGCGTTATTGGACGGTGGCGCGCGTCAGTACCCTTGGGGGCGTGAGTCGAGAAGGTGTGACACCGCAGAGCGAGGATTTCTCCGCCTGGTACAACGAGCTGGTCGTCCGCGCCCAGCTCGTGGACCGCGGCCCGGTGCGCGGCACGATGGTCATCCGACCGTACGGCTACCGGGTGTGGGAGCTGCTCCAGGCCGACCTGGACCGCCGGATCAAGGACGCCGGGCACGACAACGCGTGCTTCCCGATGTTCATCCCGGAGTCCTACCTCAAGCGCGAGGCCGAGCACGTCGAGGGCTTCTCGCCGGAGCTGGCCGTCGTCACCATCGCCGGCGGCAAGCAGCTGGAGGAGCCGCTGGTCGTGCGGCCCACCTCCGAGACGGTCATCGGCGAGTACATGGCCAAGTGGATCGACTCGCACCGTGATCTTCCGCTGCTGCTCAACCAGTGGGCGAACGTCGTCCGCTGGGAGATGCGCCCCCGGATGTTCCTGCGCACCACCGAGTTCCTCTGGCAGGAGGGGCACACCGCGCACATCGACGAGGCCGACGCGATGCGCGAGACCATGTGGGCCCTGGACGCCTACGCCGCGGTCGCCCGCGAGCTCGCCGCGATGCCCGTCGTCCCGGGGGAGAAGACCCCCGGCGAGCGGTTCGCCGGGGCCGTCCGGACGTACACGATCGAGGGCATGATGCGGGACGGCCGCGCCCTGCAGGCCGGCACCTCGCACTACCTCGGCACCAACTTCGCCAAGGCGTTCGAGATCCAGTACCAGGACGAGGACAGGAACCTCGCCCTGGCGCACACCACGTCCTGGGGCATGTCCACCCGCATGATCGGCGGCGTGATCATGACCCACGGCGACGACAAGGGCCTGGTGCTGCCGCCGCGGCTGGCGCCCTACCAGGTCGTGATCGTCCCGATCGGGCGCAAGGAGCAGGGCGAGGAGGCCGCCGCCGAGGCGCGCCGCCTGGCCGGCGCGATCAAGGCCATGGGCATCCGGGTGCACGTGGACGACAACCGCCCGCAGCTGTCGCCCGGCTTCAAGTTCAACGAGTGGGAGATGCGCGGCGTCCCGGTCCGCATCGAGCTCGGCAAGCGCGACATCGAGAACGGCGTCGCCACCCTCGCCCGCCGCCTGCCGACCGTGGAGGGCCAGGGCAAGGAGCAGATCCCGCTGGAGAAGGTGCCCGAGCTGCTGCCCGGCATCCTCGCCGACTTCCAGTCCTTCCTGCTCGCCCGCGCCGAGGCGTTCCGCGAGGAGCACACCGCGGCCGTCGACTCCTGGGACGCGTTCGCCGCCCAGGTCGCCGGCGGCTGGGCCCGCGCGCTGCACTGCGGCCGCACCGAGTGCGAGGACGAGATCAAGGCCGACACCTCCGCGACCCCCCGGGTCATCCCGATGGACGCCCCGGAGGAGAGCGGCGCCTGCGTCAAGTGCGGGCAGCCGTCCGCGTACGGCAAGCGCGTGATCTTCGGCCGCGCCTACTGATCCCCGGCGGGCGCGGACGGGCCGGGGCGATCCCAGATCGCCCCGGCCCGTTTCCGTTCCGCGTGCGCCGTTCCGGCGTCAGTTGAGGGACGGCGGCAGGACGCGCATCGCCAGCATGGACACGTCGTCCCGCAGGTCGCTGTCGCAGAAGTCGAGCAGCGACCGCTCGATCGCGCCCAGCATGTCGTCCACCGGCCGGGTGGCGTGCGCGGCGAGCGCCTCCAGCAGCCGCGCCTGCCCGAACCGCAGGCGCGCCACGTCGCAGGCCTCCAGCACGCCGTCCGAGTGCAGGACGAGCGTGTCGCCGGGGGCGAGGTCCAGCGTGTCGGTCCCGGACTCGAAGTCCTCGAACAGCCCGAGCGGCACCCCGCCCCGCGACGCCGTCACGATCACGCCGTCCGCGCGGACCACGATGGCCGGCGGATGCCCGGCGGTGCCCAGCGTCACCCGCACGCCCTCGCCGTGCCGGACGATCCCGGCGTACACGGCCGTGACGAACCGGTCCTCGGTCAGCAGGGTCTCGTTGACCGTCGCCAGCACCTCGGACGGGTGCGACCTCCACCGCGCCACCACCCGGACCGCGTGCCGGGCCATCGCGGTGACCGTCGCGGCGTCCTCGCCCTTGCCGACCACGTCACCGAGGACGAGCCCCCAGCCCTCCTTGGCGGGGAACGCGTCGTAGAAGTCGCCGCCGACCTCGGTGCCGTCCGTCGCCGAGGTGTACCGGGCGGCCAGCTCCAGGCCGTCGATCTCCGGCAGCCGCCGCGGCAGCAGGCTCGCCTGCAGCGACTCGGCGACCTCGGCCCGCCGCCGGTACATCCGCGCGGCCCGGATGACCATCCCCAGGTACCGGCCGATCCGCTGGCAGACCGACAGGTCCAGCAGCGAGAACGGGCCGTGCTCGCCGCTGCTCGCCAGGGTGATCACGCCGATCGGGCGGTCCCCGTCGGTGACCGGGACGCACAGCACCGACGTCGCGCCGATGCTGCTCAGCACCGGACGCGCGTCCGGGCAGGCGCCCAGCAGGTCCAGTTCCTCGGCGTGCGGCCGCAGGGCGCTGTGGCCGGTCTCGAAGACCGTCCACGGCAGCGTGCCCGGCGCCGGCTCCACCGTGGCGAGCCAGCGCGCCGCCTCCGCGGCCCACTCGTCCTCGGGCCCGA
>NZ_JBFAOF010000372.1:0-6453 GCF_040675125.1 Spirillospora sp. NPDC049652
CGGCGGATACGGCGGGATCGGGCTGGTCACGGCCCGGTTGCTGGCCGAGCGCGGGGCCGCCCGGATCGTGCTGTCCGGACGGTCCGGGCCGTCCGCCGAGGCCGAGAAGGCCATCGCGCGGATGCGCGAGGACGGCGTGGACGTCGATGTCGTCCTCGGCGACATCGCCGAACCCGGTGTCGCCGGACGCCTCGTCGCGGCGGCCCGCGAGGGCGGGGTGCCGCTGCGCGGCGTCCTGCACGGCGCGGGCGCGATCGACGACCGGATGGTCGCCGATCTCGGCCCGGACGACCTGCACCGGGTGTGGGCGGCGAAGGTGGACGGCGCGCGGGCGCTGTCCGAGGCGACCTGGGACGCCGATCTCGACTGGTTCGTCCTGCACTCCTCGGCCGCCGCGCTGCTCGGCTCGCCCGGCCAGGCCGCGTACGCCGCCGCGAACGCCGCGCTGGACGCGCTCGCGGCGCACCGCCGGGCGCACGGCCGCCCGGCCACGGCGATCGGCTGGGGCACGTGGTCGCAGGTCGGCGGGGCCGCCGAGCTGAAGGTCGCGGTCATCGAGCCGATCACCCCGGACGAGGGCGCGCAGGCGCTGGAGGCGCTCGTCGCGGCCGACGCGACGGCCGCCGGGGTGCTGCGCTTCGACCCGGCCGCGGCCGTGGGCCTGTTCCCCGAGATCGCGAAGATGCCGTACTTCGCGGCGCTCACCGAGGCCGTCCCGGCCGAGGTCCCGGAGGCGGGCGACTGGCCCGGCATCGAGGCCGTCAAGGCGCTTCCCCCGGCCGAGGCGCGCGCCCGCGTCGCCGCCCAGATCCGGTGGCGGATCGCGTCCGTGCTGGGCTTCGCGCCCGACCGGCTCGACCCGGCCGTCCCGCTCACCGACCTCGGGCTGGACTCGCTGGTCGCCGTCCGGATCAAGAGCGGCGTCGAGCACGACCTCGGGCTGACCGTCCCGGCGTCGGTGCTGCTCAAGGGCGCTTCGGTGAACGTGTTCGACGAGTGGGCCGCCGAGGAGCTGGGCCTGGCGGATGTCGCCGCTCCCGTCCCGCCCCACGCCGCCGCCAACGCCGTCTCCAATGCCGAGGTCGGGTACGTGATGCCGCGCGACGCCGCCGAGCGCCTGGCCGTCCGGTTCTTCGAGGACGTCCTCGGCCTCGACCGCGTCTCCGTCGTCGCCGACTTCTACGCCGACCTCGGCGGCACCGACGCGCAGGCCGACGAGGTCGTCGCGCTGCTGCTCAGGGAGCTTGGCGGCGAGACGACCCGCGGGGAGCTGTTCGCGACGCCGACGGCCGAGCACGTCGCCGAGTACGTGCGGGCCGCCGACGAGGAGGCCGCGCGGCAGATCGTCCGGCCGCTGAAGGCGTCCGGGACCCGGCGGCCGGTCTTCATCGCGCACCCGGCGGGCGGCACCACCGCCTGCTACCGGCAGCTCGTCGAGCTGCTCGGCGACGACCAGCCGGTGTACGGGCTGGAGCGGTTCGACGACGCGCCCTCGGTAGAGGAGCGCGCCGACCGCTACGTCCGGCACCTGGTGGAGGCACAGCCGGAGGGCGCGTTCCGGCTGGCCGGGTGGTCGTTCGGCGGTGTCCTGGCCTACGAGACGGCGCGCCGCCTGCGCGAGGCCGGACGCGAGGTGGAGTTCGTCGCGCTGTTCGACGCCGGGCTCCCGCTGCCGGTCGAGGACGAGTCCGACACGCTCGCCCGCCGCTTCGCCGCGTTCACCGACTACATCAACGAGACCTACGGCCTGGACGTCGCGCTCACCTACGAGGAGCTCGCCGGGCTGCCGGAGGAGCAGCAGTTCGCGCTGGTGATGGAGCGCGCCGCGCCGCTCGCCGAGCTGATCCCGCCCGCCGCGCTGCACCACCAGCTCACCTCGCACCAGGACACCCGGTCGCTTGAGACGTACGAGCCCCGCCCCTACGACGGGCATGTCATCCTCTACTACGCGCCCGAGGAGACCCCCTGGGCGGTGAAGGACGCCCGTTACGTCCTGGACGGGACGAACGGGTTCGGCCCGCTCTGCCCCGCCCTGGAGAAGGTCACGATCCCCGGCGCGCACCACCTCAACCTGCTCGACCCGCCCGGTGTGGAACTGCTCGCCGCGCACCTGGACGGCCGGCTCGCCGCCGCCCCCGACGCCGCGGCCGCCCCTGCCCCCTCGGCCGCTGCGGCCGACCCGGCGGCCCTGTCCCCGGCTCACTGACCCCGCGGAGGAACCCCCCATGTCCGAACTGCTCGACGCCGTCCGGGCCGGTGCGTCCGGCCGGGAACTCGCCGAGATCGACCTGCCCGCGCGCTACCGCGCCGCCTTCACCCGGAAGGAAGAGGTGGGGATCTTCGAGGGGCGGAAGGACAAGGACGTCCGGCGGTCGATCCACGTCGGCGAGGTCGAGATGCCGGAGATCGCCCCGGACGAGTGCGTGGTCGCGGTGATGTCGGCGGCGATCAACTTCAACACCGTCTGGTCGGCGATCTTCGAGCCGGTGCCGACGTTCGCGTTCCTGGAGAAGTTCGGCCGGCAGGGCTGGTACGGCGCGCGGCACGACCTGCCGTACCACGTGCTCGGCTCGGACGGGGCGGGCGTCGTCGTCCGCACCGGCGCGGGCGTGAAGCACTGGAAGGTCGGTGACCGCGTGGTCATTTCCCCGTCCTACGTGGACGAGGAGGACCACGGCTCCTACGACGACGGCATGATGTCGGAGACCCAGCTCGCCTGGGGGTTCGAGACCAACTTCGGCTCCCTCGGCGACTTCTGCGTCGTCAAGGCCAACCAGCTCGTCCCCAAGCCCGCCCACCTGACCTGGGAGGAGGCGGGCTCCAACACGCTGTGCGCCGCCACCGCCTACCGGATGCTCGTCGGGACGCACGGCGCGCGCATGAAGCAGGGCGACGTCGTGCTGGTGTGGGGAGCGACGGGCGGCCTCGGCTCGTTCGCCACCCAGCTCGTCCTGAACGGCGGCGGCATCCCGGTCGCGGTCGTGTCGTCGCCGGAGAAGGCCGAGATCGTCCGCGCGCAGGGCTGCCGGCACGTGATCGACCGCACCGAGCTCGACCTCGGCGAGGGCGGCCTGCGCAACCCCAAGGCCGGGCGCATCCTCGGCGAGGCCATCCGCCGCCAGGTCGGCGAGGACCCGGGCATCGTGTTCGAGTACCTCGGCCGCGAGACCTTCGCCGCGTCGGTCTACGTCGCCAAGCGCGGCGGGAAGATCGTCACCTGCGGGTCGTCCACCGGGTTCAGGCACGAGTACGACAACCGGTTCCTGTGGATGCGGCTGAAGAGCATCATCGGCTCGCACGGCTTCAACTACCACGAGGCCGTGCAGGTCAACCGGCTGTTCTCGCTCGGCATGATCCACCCGACCCTGTCCCGGTCCTACCCCCTGGAGGAGGCGGGCGAGGCCACCCGCGCCGTCCAGACCAACCAGCACACCGGCAAGGTCGCGGTGCTGTGCGGCGCGACGGCCGAGGGCCAGGGCGTGGACGACCCGGCCCTGCGCGAGCGCATCGGCGAGGAGCGGTTCCACCTGTTCCGCCGCTGATCACCCCCCGATCCGTCGCCCGGTGCCACGGTCTTGCTACGTTCGGTAGCGAAAGATCATCGGCCCGAACGGAGACGGGGCATGGCGCTACACGACCCGACCGCGGACGCACGGCTGACGGCCCTCGCCGACCGCGCCGAACTGGTCACCCTCCTGGACCGCTACGCGCGCGCCCTGGACGACCGCACCTTCGACGCCCACGCCCTCGCCGCCCTGTTCACACCGGACGCGACCGTCGGCCGGCCGTCGGAGGAGCACACCGGCCTGACCGACGTGTCCCACTACCTGGCCGAATCCATGGGCGCCTTCGGGACGTCCCAGCACATGTACGCCAACCACCTCATCGACCTGCACGGCGACGAGGCGTCCCTGCGCGTGAACTCCAACGCGACCTACGTCCTGCTCGACACCGAGCGGGTGTACGTGGTCGGCTCCGTCATCACCGGCACCGCCGTCCGCACCCCGTACGGCTGGCGGCTGAAGTCCCTGACGCTCACCCCCACCTGGGACACCCTCGCCACCTTCCCGACCGGCGAGCCCGACGTGGAGGAGAAGACCGACGAAGACGACGGCGACGACTGATCGCCATTTTTTCTTCTCGGGGATGTCGAGATGTCGGTGGTGGCTCCGACCAAGGGATGGAAAGGGGCCCGGGAGGGCCTGGTGATCGAACCGACGAGTTCGCGGATCCGCAGGAGTCGACATGACCTTCAACGTGCTCGAATCGCCCGAGGTGGACCTCGTCTACGACGTCCAGGGGCCGCTCCCGACGGCCGGCGGACGGCCGCCGCTGGTCATGATCGGCCAGCCCATGACCGCCGAGGGCTTCCGCGCGCTCGCGCCGCACTTCGGCGACCGCACCGTGGTCACCTACGACCCGCGCGGCCTGGGACGCAGCAGGCGCAAGGACGGCCGCACCGACAACGACCCCGAAACCCAGGCCCGCGACGTCCACGCGATCATCGAGGCACTGGACGCGGGCCCGGTCGAGATGTTCGCCAGCAGCGGCGGCGCCGTGACCGCCCTCGCCCTGGTCGCCCTCTTCCCCGGCGACGTGACGACACTGGTGGCGCACGAACCGCCCCTCATCCGCGTCCTCCCCGACGCCGACGCCGCCGAACGCGCCCGGATCGCCGTCCGCGACGCCTACCAGGCCAAGGGCTTGTTCGCCGGAATGGCCGCCTTCATCGCGATGACCTCCTGGCAGGGCGAGTTCACCGACGCCTACTTCGCCCAGCCCACCGCCGACCCCGCCGCGTTCGGCATGCCGTCCGAAGACGACGGCACCCGCGGCGACCCCCTGCTGTCCGACGCGTCCCGGCCGATCACCGGCTACCAACCCGACGTCCCCGCCCTCATCAACGCCCCCACCCGCATCGTGATCGCCGTCGGCGAGGAGACCGGCGACGCCCTCACCGGCCGCACCGCCCGTGCCACCGCCGCCCTCCTCGGCCGGCAAGCCGTCGTCTTCCCCAGCCACCACGGCGGCTTCGCCGGACCCGAAACCGGTTACCCAGGACAACCCGAAGCCTTCGCCAAGAAGCTCCGCGAAACCCTCGCCTGACAGCCCCGGCCCGTTATCCACACCCTGTGGATAACGGGCCCGTCTTCACGCCGCGTCGGTGAACGTCACCGTCAGCTTCGCGCCGAGCGCCTGCGCCAGCCGATCCAGCACCCCGATCGTGGGCGTGGGCCCCCCGGCCTCAAGGCGGGACAGGGCGGGCTGAGTCATCCCGGCCCGCCTCGCCAGCTCGGTCTGCGACCACCCGAGCGCCAGCCGCCTCTCACGCACCGCGTTCCCCAACTCGAAAGCGAGCCGCGCCTCCTCGCGCCCCGCCCGCACCTCGGCGCTGTCACGTCCCGCACCGAGCTCCCACCTGCTGTGCGGACTGCGCTCACCGTTCATCGACCTGCCGTCCTCTCGTACTCCTGCCGAGCATGACCATGCTCGGCCGCGCATTCCTTGAGCGCGCGGCGGTCTCCCGCCCCCGCGTCTTGTGGAACACGGTCAACAGAATGACCCGCCGATCCCTCCCGAGCCACGCACTTCCCTGAGGTGGTGGGCTACCTGACGGAGCGGGGCATGAGAGGTTGACCTCAAGTTGGGTTGAGGGGGGAGGCTGGGGTTTTTCCGAGGTGGGGAGTGGACATGCGGGTGGCGCAGGTGACGCGGTTCGGTGGGCCGGAGGGGCTGGTCACGGCGGAGGTCGCCGATCCGGAGGCGGGGCCGGCGCAGGTCGTGGTCGACGTCGAGGTGGCGGGGCTGTCCTATGTGGAGACGCAGATCAGGCGGGGTGTCGGCAAGTGGCACGCCGTGCCGTCGCTGCCGTACGTGCCGGGCGGCCGGGTCGGCGGACGGGTGAGCGAGGTCGGGCCGGGCGTCGAGTCGTCCTGGCTGGGACGCCGTGTCGTCGCGTCCACCGGGGGCAACGGCGGGTTCGCGGAGCGGGCCGTCGCCGATGTCACCGAGCTCGTCCCGGTCCCGGACGGCCTGGGCCTGCCGGAGGCCGTCACCCTGCGCACCGACGGCGCGACGGCGCAGGGGCTGGTCGAGACGGCCCGGCTCGTCCCGGAGGACGTCGTCCTGGTGGAGGCGGCGGCCGGGGGAGTGGGGACGCTGCTCGTGCAACTGGCCAAGGCGGCGGGCGCCCGCGTGATCGGCGCTGCTCGCGGCGCGCGCAAGCTGGAGCTCGTCCGGGAGCTGGGCGCGGACGCGGCGATCGACTACTCCGAGCCCGGCTGGACGAAGCAGGTCCTCGAAGCGACCGGCGGCGTCGGCCCGACGCTGGTCTTCGACGGCGTCGGCGGTGAGATCGGACGCGCCGCGTTCGAGGTCACCGCGCGCGGCGGACGGTTCTCCGTGCACGGCGGGGCGAGCGGGGACGCCACGCACGTCGAGCCGGCCGAGGCG
>NZ_JBFAOF010000373.1:0-6452 GCF_040675125.1 Spirillospora sp. NPDC049652
CCCTGATCTGAACCGATGCCCGAGGGCGACACGATCTTCCTGGCCGCCAGAACGCTTTCGCGAAGGTCTCCTGGACCAGGTCCTCCGCGTCCGCCGGGCAGCTCGCGCAGGTTGAAGTCGGTGATCACCTGCGGCTGCGTGTTCAGCGGAAGCAGCAGGTAGAACGGGCCCGGCCGGTAGGGATGGTCGACGGTGTTCAGGCCCCGGCGCAGCGCGGTCGGCAGCGCGCGCGGAGTGTGCAGCGAGTAGGCGGGGCCCATGGCCGAGGTGAGGCGCAGGAACAGTCCCTGCTCCGGCCTCGGGATCTGCTGCATGTTGGGACCCTCGTCCTCGGTGGTCTCGTCGCCGTACAGGTGCCACACGCCCAGGCCGTCGCTGCTGGCGACCAGCGAGCCGGCCATCGCCTGCAGGGCTCCGGGGCCGATCGAGGTGACCACCGCCGCCTTCTCGCCCGTGACCCACCGCAGCGCCGCGGCGGCGTGCGACGCCTCGGTCTCGTGCCGCACCGCGTAGGTCCGGACCAGCCCGGCGTCCTCGTAGACGCGGAGCACCTCGGCCAGCTCGGTGGACCCGTGACCGAAGACGACCACGAACTTGCGGACGTGCTGCCGGAGCAGGCCGAGGACCAGCGCCTCGGACAGCGCGAGGCTCACCCGCGCGGGGATCGCCCCGCTGTCGAGGGCCTGCTCCACGCCGCCGGCCTCGGCGATGCGGCGGGCACGTTCGGTGCGTTCTCCGGTGAGGTCAAGTTCCATCGATAGGTCCCCGTGGGTCGGTGAGCTGCGGTGATCGGTGAAGTTACAACAGCGATGTCATATGCACAACACTTCGCGGCAGTTTTCCCCGCACTTCTCCCGCCGCTCCCGCAGTCTGTTGTCTATTTGGCAACAAACCGCTTACTGACAACCCTTGGGAGGCGTAGCCGCAGGAGCCGACCCGGCATCGAAGACAACATGATCAGCTTCTTGGACAACAACGCCCCGGACCGTCCGCCGCGACGCGCCAGCCCCCGCGACCCCCAGGCCGGTTGCCGCCCACCGGCTCAAACCCCGGTCGACTCAGCGCAAGAAGGAGCACCGGACGGGCCATAAAAAAAAGCGAAAGCAGCCCGACGACAACGCCCTCGTGACGCCCACTCCTGAAAAGGGAAACAGCAGGCCGACGCACTTTCCAGCATGCTTCCGGACGCTCTGTCGCCCTGCCTTCAAAGGCATCAGAACAAGAGGTGGCGGATGCAACTCCGCCGCCACCTTCCCGCGCTTGTCAGGTGTCGTCGGGGGTGGATTTGAGGACGGCCTGGCCGAGGGGGGTGCGGCTGTAGAGGACTTCCCGGCCCTGGCGACGGGATCTGAGCAGGCCGGCGTCGCGGAGGACGGTCAGGTGGGCGGACGCGCCGCTCGGGCTGAGGGCGTGGCGGCGGGCGAGCGCCGTGGTGGTGGCGGGCTGGTCCAGGCCGGCGAGCAGGGCGGCTCTGGTGCGTCCGATCAGGCGGGCCAGGGCGTCGGTGGCGTTCGGCGACTGCGGCAGCCACAGGTCGCCGACGCCGCGGGCGGGGTAGATGAGGGTGGGTTCGGCGCCCGCCGTCCCGAGCGTGAGCACGGCGTCCGGCCAGGCGAAGGCGCTGGGGCGCAGGATGATCCCGGATCCGGCCAGGTCGTAGCGGGCGTTGTAACGGCCCTCGATGCGCAGGACGCCGTCGGAGAAGGAGAACGTGGAGTGGATCGTGTTGAGGACGGGCCCCAGCCCCGACTCGGCGATGCGCCGGGCGTGGAAGGCGATGTCGTCCTCCAGCACCGCCAGGACGCGCGGCCAGTCGGGTCGGACGAGCTCGGTCCAGCAGGTCCGCAGCAGGGCGGCGATCTTCTCGCGGGCGGCGGCCGGGTCGCGCAGGAGCGCCTTGATCTGCTCGCGGGCGCCGCGGTCGCGCTGGCCTTCGAGGCAGCGCGTGAGCTCGGTGACGACGACCCGGGAGGACGTGCGGCGCACCTGGTCGAGCTCGTCCTCGATGTCGGGGACCGGGAGGCGCGGGGCGGGCGAGACGAAGTCGGGCACGTACCCCGCCGGCACCTGGAGCGCCCGCAGCGGGCGCAGGTCCAGCCGGTCGGCGCGCGGACGGGCCGTGCGCAGCCACGGCAGGTGGAAGGGCTGGCGGCGGGGGTCGGTCAGGGTGCGGACGGCCTGCCAGGTCTCCCAGGCCGGGGACACCGCGAAGCGGCAGTGCAGCAGGTCCTGCTGGATGAGAACGACTTCGAATCCCACTGCGCTCTCGTTCTGATTCGTTCTGGAGCGAATCGTTGGTCTTGACCTAGGGTACGCGTGCGACGTTCTTCGGCGTGACTGTGGCGTCTGTGCGGCGGAGCCGGTACCGGGACGCGTTGGCCGTCGGCGAGTTCCGCGCGATCTTCGTGTCCTTCGTGATCTCGATGCTGGGCACGGTGGTCGCCGAGTTGGCCCTGACCGTGCTCGTGTACGGCCGGAGCCGGTCGCCGCTGCTGGCGGCGCTGGTGTTCACGGTCGGGTTCATGCCCTATCTGGTGTCGGGCACGCTGCTGTCGTCGCTGGTCGACCGGCTCGCTCCCCGGCGTCTGCTCGTGGTGTGCAACCTGCTGTCGGGCACGGTGGCGGCGTTGATGGCGGTGCCGGCGACACCGGTACCGGTCCTGCTGGTGCTGGCGTTCGCCCTGGGGCTCATCGCCCCGGTGTTCGCGAGCACGCGGGCCGCCACCATCGCCGACGCGCTTCCGGAGGCGGCGTACGCGCCGGGCCGCAGCCTGCTGCGCGTGTTCACGCAGGGCGCGCAGATCGGCGGCTTCGCGATCGGCGGTGCGCTGCTCACGGTGATCTCCCCGAGCGGCGCACTGCTGGTGAACGCGGCGTGCTTCGTGTGCTCCGCGGTCATCCTGCGGCTGGGCACCAAGGAGCGGCTCCCCAGCGCGGACGCTCGTCCGCCTCTGCTGCGGGACTCGCTGTCGGGCCTCGGGGAGGTGCTGAGGTTCCGGCCGGTGGGTCAGATCCTGGTCATCGGCTGGGTGCTGCCGATGCTGGCCAGCGCGCCCGAGGCGCTGGTGATTCCCTATGCCCACGAACTCCACGCCGGCCACGTCCAGACCGGGATTCTCATGGGTGCGCTGCCCACGGGGTTCGTGATCGGCGAAGTGCTGGTGACGTGGTTCGGCACCCCGGCCTTGCAGGTGCGGATGGTTCCGGTGCTCACCACGGTGATGTTCGTGCCGCTCCTGGTGTACGTGACGCATCCGGGCCTGGTCCTCGCGCTGGTGCTCCTGCTGCTGTCGGGGATCGGCGGGGCCCAGCATCTCGGCCTGGACCGGCTGCTGCTCGCCCACGCCCCCGAGACGCTGCGCGCTCGCGCGCTCGGTCTCCAGACCGCCGGGTTGATGTTCTGGCAGGGGATGGGATTCGCGGGGGCGGGAGCCGTCGCCGAGCTGGCGCCGTTGCACCTGGTGGTGTCCGGTGCCGCACTGCTCGGTGTGGTCGCGGCGGTTCTCACCACCCGGGGCCTCCCCCGCGCCATCGCGTCCGAATGACCGGCTCGGGACGGTTCACCGCGACATCAGGTCGCTTTCCGGGCATGCCTCACAGGACGCCGAATGCGATTCGATAATGCCGCCCCCGAGGGAATGCAAGAGCATATGTGGCCGCGTCCGGCCACGCCCGGCCATTGAGCCCTGAATTCCGACGGAAGCCCTGGTCGGGCGGGCGGTGCAGGGGCGTGGCCACATTCGTCCATGGTGCTCCTCCGGGGCTTCTGATACACCCTTGATCAACATCATGATCCGCCCGTGGGACGCCCAGGTCGTCCCCCCCGAGTTCGCCATGACAGAGGTGAGGACAGCGGCGGTCTCTCGCCGGACCACGAAAGGACGACGGCGATGCAGCCGCCCACTCCGAGCCCGGTGCACCCGATCCCCGCCGACTTCACCTCGCTGTTCGACCCCTACCCGATCATGGAGCGGATCCGCCGCGCCGGACCGGTGCAGCGGGCGGCCAAACCCGGCATGGGAGAGTTCTGGGTCGTCACCGGCTACGAGGACGTTCTGGCCGTCCTCACCGATCCCCGGTTCAGCACCCGGCCGCCGGTCCAGGGCCCCCAGGACGAGTCCGGCGAGAAGAGCGTCCTCGAAGCGAGCCTGCTGTCCACCGATCCGCCCGACCACACCCGCCTCCGCCGCCTCGTGTCGCGGTCCTTCACCGCGCGCCGCGTGGCCACGCTGCGCCCCCGCGTCCAGCAGGTCACCGACGGCCTGCTGGACGCCGTCGCCCCCGCCGGCCGCGCGGACCTGGTCGCCGACCTCGCCTTCCCGCTCACCATGGCGGTGATCTGCGAACTGCTGGGCGTGCCGGCGGCCGACCGGGACAAGTTCGGACGCTGGTCCATCGCCCTGGTGCTCCCGCCCAATCCCCCGGAGGTGCTGCGTTCGGCCGAGCGGGCGCAGCGGAACCTGACGGCCTACTTCCGCGACCTGATCGAGGAGAAGCGCGCCGAACCGCGCGACGACCTGCTCAGCGACCTGGCCCGGCCCCGGCCCGAGCACGAGTCCCTGTCGGACCGCGAACTCCTCGGCATGGCGATCCTGCTGGTCCTGGCCGGTCACGAGACCACCGTCAACCTCGTCGGCACCGGCATGATGACCCTGCTGCTCCACACCGACCAGCTGGCCGCGCTGCGCGCCGAGCCGGCGCTGGTGCCCTCCGCAGTCGAGGAGCTGATCCGCTACACGGGCCCGATCGGCACGGGACTCGCCCGCTTCGCGACCAGCGACCTGGACCTCGCCGGGACGCGCATCCGGCGCGGAGACCTGGTCGTCACCTCGCTGGCCGCGGCGAACCGGGACCCCGCCCGGTTCACCGACCCGCACCGCTTCGACGTGCGCCGCGACGAGGCCCCCCATCTCGGGTTCGGCTACGGCATCCACTTCTGCCTCGGCGCCGCGCTCGCCCGCCTCGAAGCCGAAGTGGCCATCGGCACCGTCCTCCGGCGCTTCCCCGACCTCGCCCTGACCAAGCCGGCCGAGCGGCTGCGGTGGCGTACCTCGTCGCTGCGCGGCCTCGCCGAACTCCCCGTGTCGTTCACCCCGTCCCCTGGCAGCGCGGCGCGGTGAGCCGACGCGTGTCCACCCAGCGGGAGCCGACGGAGCGCTCCCGCACCTTCCGCACGTCCCGCACCCATCTGGAAACCCGCCTACACCCTCCCGGAGAGCAGCCATGCCGCCTTCGAAAAGCCGCACCCGCCGCACGCGCCTCAGGCGCCTGCTTCCCGCGCTCAGCGCCCCGGTGGCCCTCGCCGCCACGATCTCCCTGGGCGCGCCCGGCGCGGCGGCCGCACCGTCCCGCGAACCCCTCGCCGACCGGCTCGCCGCGGCGGTGTCCGGCGACGCGGTGACCCGGCACCTGGACGTCTTCCAGCGCATCGCCGACGCCAACCACGGCAACCGGGCGGTCGGCACCCGAGGGGTCGCCGTGTCCGAGGACTACGTGATGGGAGCGCTGACCGCCGCCGGCTACCGCCCGGTCAGGCAGCCGGTCCCCTACACCCGCTTCGACGTCCAGAGCGAGCGGACCGAGGTCCTCTCCCCCGCGACCTCGCTGCGCACCCTGCTGATGGACCAGTCACCGCCGCTCCCCGAGGGCGGGATCACGACCCGCCTCGTCCCCGGCCCGGCGTCCGGATGCGTGGCCGAGGACTACAACGGCATGGACGTCCGCGACGCCGTCGTCCTCCTCGGCCGCGCCTCGTGCGGCCACGCCAAGCAGACCGCCGCCGCCGCCCAGGCGGGAGCCCGCGCCGTCCTGCTCTACATCCCGACCACGACGCCGCAGGACGTCTGGCGGCTGCACTGGTTCGGCGCCGCGCCGCCGCCGATCCCGCTGGCCTCCATCTCCCAGCAGCAGGCCGACCAGCTCCGCGCCCAGGCGGACGCCGGACCGGTCACCCTGCGCCTCGACTGGCGCGGACGGATGGTCTCGGGCACCACCTACAACCTGATCGCCGAGACCAGGAGCGGCGACGAGGGGCACGTCGCGGTCGCCGGCGCCCACCTGGACAGCGTGGGCGAAGGCCCCGGCATCAACGACAACGCGACCGCCGCGGCGGCCCTCCTGCAGACCGCGCTCAGGCTCGCGCCGATCCAGCACGCGGCCACCAACCGCGTGCGGTTCATCTGGTGGGGCGCGGAAGAACTGGTGGACGTCGGCTCGGCCTACTACGTCGACCAGCTCACGCCCGCGCAGAAGCAGTCCATCCTGCTGTACCTCAACGCCGAGATGATCGGCGCGCCCAACTACGGCACCTTCGTGATGAGCGGCACCGGCGCGACCTCCGTCCCGTTCGACACCTACTTCGCCGCGCACCACCTGCCGTTCAAGGACGTCAGCACCGCGGCGGTCGGCTCGGACCACGAGCCCTTCATGAAGGCCGGCATCCCGGTCGGCGG
>NZ_JBFAOF010000374.1:0-6449 GCF_040675125.1 Spirillospora sp. NPDC049652
ATCCCAACTCCCTGATCGCCACCTTCGGGGTGTTCGGGATCTTCGCCGTCATCTTCGCCGAGACGGGCCTGCTGGTGGGCTTCTTCCTGCCGGGATGCCCGCACCGTGCGCGGCGGCCGCCGTGCTGAAGAGCCCCGCCGCGAACAGCAGCGTGTCGCCCGGCAGGAAGAAGCCCACCAGCAGGCCCGTCTCGGCGAAGATGACGGCGAAGATCCCGAACACCCCGAAGGTGGCGATCAGGGAGTTGGGATCGAGAGGGTTCAGGGCGAGGTCCACGCCGCGAGCCTACCCGGACACCCCTGTACGGCCGGTGTAAAGCGGAAGGCGCGCCTTGACCGGTTCGTCCTCGGACACCCCGGTCCGGCCCCCGGAGTGGTCTGATCGGCGGAATCCGAGATACTGGCGAGGTGGCGCCCCACCCCCGCGGGTCGGGCCAGGACCAGAGACGACGACAGCACACGGTGCCGCCGGGATCCGGCCGGAAAGGACGCTGAACCATGCCCATCGCCAGCCCCGAGGTCTACGCGGAGATGCTCGACCGCGCCAAGCGCGACGGCTTCGCCTATCCCGCGATCAACGTGACGTCCAGCCAGACGCTGAACGCCGCGCTGCGCGGCTTCGCCGAGGCCGAGAGCGACGGGATCGTCCAGGTCTCGACCGGCGGCGCGGAGTACCTGTCCGGCGCCTCCGTGAAGGACATGGTCGTCGGCGCGACCGCCCTCGCCGAGTACGCGCGCGTGGTGGCCGACAAGTACCCGGTCAACATCGCGCTGCACACCGACCACTGCCCCAAGGACAAGCTGGACGGGTTCATGCGCCCGCTCGTCAAGATCTCCCAGGAGCGGGTGGCGCGCGGCCAGGAGCCGCTGTTCCAGTCGCACATGTGGGACGGCTCGGCCGTCCCGCTGGACGAGAACCTGGAGATCGCCAAGGACCTGCTGGAGCAGTGCCGGCAGGCCCGCGTGATCATGGAGATGGAGATCGGCGTGGTCGGCGGCGAGGAGGACGGCGTCGCCAACGAGATCAACGAGAAGCTGTACACCACGCCCGGCGACGCCATCGCGACCGCCGAGGCCGTCGGCCTGGGCGAGCAGGGCCGCTACATCCTCGCCGCGACCTTCGGCAACGTGCACGGCGTGTACAAGCCGGGCTCGGTCAAGCTGCGTCCCGAGGTGCTCAAGGAGATCCAGGACGCGGTCGGCAACAAGTACGGCAAGCAGCGCCCGTTCGACCTGGTCTTCCACGGGGGGTCGGGCTCGACGCTGGAGGAGATCCGCGAGGCGGTCTCCTACGGCGTGGTGAAGATGAACATCGACACCGACACCCAGTACGCGTTCACCCGCCCGGTGGCCGCGCACATGTTCAGCAACTACGACGGCGTGCTGAAGGTGGACGGCGAGGTCGGCAACAAGAAGCAGTACGACCCGCGCTCCTGGGGCAAGGCCGCCGAGGCGAACATGGCCGCCCGCGTCGTGACCGCCTGCGAGAACCTGCTCACCGCCGGCAAGAAGATCAAGTAACACCCGCGCGTCCCGCGGGCGGGGACCGGCCGCCGCCAGGCGGCCGGTCCCCGCCCGCGCCCGTTTCGGGGCCGTTCGGGTGCGGAGGGGCCCGGATAGGCTCGGAACGTGGCTCTCCCCCGCACGTACGAGGACCAGAACTGCTCGATCGCCCGCGCTCTGGAGATCGTCGGCGACCGGTGGACGCTGCTGGTGATCCGCAGCGCCTTCGAGGGCGTGCGCCGGTTCGACGACTTCCAGGAGGCCCTGGGGGTGGCGCGGAACGTCCTCACCGACCGGCTGTCCCGGTTGTGCGAGGAGGGACTGCTCCGGCGCGTCCGGTACCAGGAGCGGCCCGAGCGGTTCGAGTACCGGCTGACCCGCAAGGGCGTCGAGCTCTGGCCCGCGATGATGACGCTGCTGCTCTGGGGAGACCGGCACTACGCGCCCGAGGGGCCGCCCGTGCTGATCCTGCACGCGGGCTGCGGCGGCCCGCTGACCCCCCGGATGACCTGCGGTTCCTGCGGCGAGCCGCTGGGACCCACGGACGTAGAGACGCGGCCCGGCCCCGGCGCCCCCGCGCTCTGACCCGGCGTCCCCCGCCCGACCCGCGAGAACGAAGCGGTTCGGGGCGACTTCCCCGATAAGGGTTGTTTCACGCAACCCGCCGTTGTGCAATAGGTTTTGTGACGCAACTCAGAGAGCTCCGGCTGGCGGACGTCCGGATCCGCCCGTTCGGGCGCGGCGACGAGACACGCCTGCGCGGCATGTCGGGCGCGCTGTCGCGGACCAGCCTGTACCTGCGGTTCTTCACCGGGACGCCGCACGTCCCCGAGCCGTACGTGGCGGCGCTCGGGCGGCTGGACCACTGGAACCGGGACGCCCTGGTCGCGATCTTCGACGGCGCGATGGTCGGCATCGCCGAGTACGCGCGCCTGCCGTCCCGTCCGGACGAGGCGGAGGTGGGGGTCCTCATCGCGGACGCGTGGCAGCGGCACGGGCTCGGCCGCCTGCTCACGCGCATGCTGCTGCCGCTGGCCGCGCGGCGCGGGGTGACCGGGTTCCGGGCGGAGGTCCAGAGCACCAACAGCGGCGCGGTGGAGCTGATCCGGCACACCTGGCCGTCGGCCCGCTCCGTGCACCACGGGGAGACCTCGACCTTCCGCATGCCCGCCCCGGACCACCCCATGCCCGCCTCGGCTGCGCCGGCCCCTCCCGCTCCCGTCCCAGCGGCCCTGGTGGTCTCGGCGTCCTGCGGGCAGGGCGTGGGGCGTTGCCGGGCGGGGGTACTAGACCCGGCGGTCACGATCTCGACCGGAACCTCTACGGGTGGGTGACCCGGGTTGTTGGGGCGCGGGCGTTCCCACCTACGATGACCGGCATGACCCAGAACCTGCTCGGCGGGCCGGCACCGACCGAACTCCCGGACCACCCCGAGGCCCGCGAGGCCCTGGCGAACGGCGTCGACCCGTTCGAGGTCGCCGCGCGCCATCCCGAGTTCCCCGGCGCGTGGGCCGAGCTGGCCGAGCGCGCGTTCGCGCGGGGCGGAGTGATCGACTCGTACGCGTACGCGCGCACCGGCTACCACCGCGGCCTCGACCAGCTGCGCCGGGCGGGCTGGAAGGGCCACGGGCCGGTCCCGTGGGAGCACGAGCCGAACCGCGGCTTCCTGCGCTGCCTGCACGCGCTCGCCCGCGCCGCGGCGGCGATCGGCGAGGACGCCGAGGCCGAGCGCTGCCGAACCTTCCTCCGCGACAGCAGCGAGACGGCCGCGAAGGCACTGGCGGAGAACGGAAAGTAAATCCCGGTTAACCCCGTCCCACCAGGCTTTTCGGCCCCCTGCGCCACGACGTGCGGTTTCTTCGGCTCCCGGCTGCGGGTACGATTTGATCGCAAGAGGCCCCTTCGCGCTTGCGATCAGGGGCCTTCGTCGTGGGAAGGATAAGTGGCATGCCGGCCATCGTTCTTGTCGGAGCCCAGTGGGGAGATGAGGGCAAGGGCAAGGCCACCGACCTGCTGGGCGGCGACGTCGACTACGTCGTGCGCTACCAGGGTGGCAACAACGCCGGCCACACCGTGGTCATCGGCGACAAGAGCTACGCCCTGCACCTGCTCCCGTCCGGAATCCTGTCGGACGACGTGGTGCCCGTCATCGGCAACGGCGTGGTGATCGACCCGGCCGTCCTGCTCCAGGAGATCGACGGCCTGGCCGACCGCGGTGTGTCCGCCGACCGCCTGCTGATCTCGGCGAACGCGCACCTGATCATGCCCCACCACCGGGCCCTCGACAAGGTCACCGAGCGGTACCTGGGCAAGGCCCGGATCGGGACCACCGGCCGCGGCATCGGCCCGGCGTACGCCGACAAGATCAACCGGATGGGCATCCGGGTGCAGGACCTGTTCGACCCGAACATCCTCACCCAGAAGCTCGACCTGTCGCTGCGCGAGAAGAACCAGGTCCTGACCAAGGTCTACAACCGGCGGCGGATCGAGACCGGCCCGATCGTCCAGGAGTACCTGGCCTACGGCGAGCGGCTGCGCCCGTACGTCGCCGACACCACGCTGGTGCTGAACCGGGCGCTGGACGAGGACAAGGTCGTGCTGCTGGAGGGCGCGCAGGGCACGCTCCTCGACATCGACCACGGCACCTACCCGTTCGTGACCTCCTCCAGCCCGACGGCGGGCGGCGCGTGCGCGGGCTCCGGGATCGGCCCCACCAAGATCACCAAGGTGATCGGCATCCTCAAGGCCTACACCACCCGCGTCGGCTCGGGCCCGTTCCCGACCGAGCTGCTGGACGAGTGGGGCGAGTTCCTGCGCAAGACCGGCGGCGAGTACGGCGTGACCACCGGCCGGGACCGCCGCTGCGGCTGGTTCGACGCGGTGATCGCCCGCTACGCGACCCGGGTGAACGGCATCACCGACTACTTCCTCACCAAGCTGGACGTGCTGTCCGGCCTGGAGCGGATCCCGGTGTGCGTCGCCTACGAGATCGACGGCGAGCGGGTGGACGAGCTGCCCGCGAACCAGACCGACTTCCACCACGCCAAGCCCGTCCTGGAGTACTTCGACGGCTGGCAGGAGGACATCACCGGCGCCGCGACCTTCGACGACCTGCCGAAGAACGCCCAGGCGTACGTGCGGGCGCTGGAGGAGCTCTCGGGCGCTCCGATCTCCGCGATCGGCGTCGGCCCGGGCCGCGACCAGACGCTCCAGCTGCGTTCCCTGGTCTCCTGACTCCGTTCCGGTCGCCTCCGCGGGGGCGGAGGCGACCGGGGTCCGGTTTCCCCCACGGTCCCGGTGCTCCGAGGGCCCGGGCGTGCCGGCGGTGACGGATCGACCTGATGGCCGCGAGCCGTTCAACCGCATATCACCGATCGTCCATCGCGGGCCAGGGACCGCCCGGTAGGTTTCGGTCGTGACCTATTTCGGGGGGACCGTGGAGATCCACGGCCATCGGGGCGCGCGCGGCCTCCGTCCGGAGAACACCCTTCCCGGGTTCGCGCACGCGCTGGAACTGGGCGTCCACGCGATCGAGTTCGACGTCGGCATGACCGCGGACGGCGTGGTCGTCTGCAACCACGACCAGATGCTGTCGCCCGGAAACCTCGCCGACACCGCCCCGGCCGCGCCGGGCGACCCGCTGTTCCCGTACGTGGGACGCGCCCTGCGCGAGCTGACGTTGGAGCAGGTCAGGACGGTGGACGCGGGGGTCCGGACGCCGCTGGCCTTCGCCGCGACGCAGCGGCCGGTGCCCGGCACGCCGCTGCCGACGCTGGACGAGGCGTGCACGCTGCTCGGAGCCGTCCGGGACGTCCGGCTCGCGGTCGAGCTGAAGACCGACCCCGGCTGGACGGCCCGCGCGGTCGACCGCTTCACCGCCGCCGTGGCCGAGGTTCTGGACGCGCACGATCTGATGGCCCGGTCGCGGCTGCTGGCGTTCGACTGGCGGGTGCTGGCGGCGGCCGCCCGGTACGCCCCGGGCGCGGGACGGGTCGCGCTGCTCGAACGCAAGACGCTGCTGCCCGGCACGAGGTGGCTGGCGGGCCTGCCGCCGGAGGACCCGGTCGGCGTCGCCCTCGCGGCGGGCGCGACCATGCTGTCCCCCGAGCACGACCTGATCACGTCCGCGCTGGTCGAGGACGCGCAGGCGCTCGGCCTGCCGGTCTCGACCTGGACCGTGAACGACCCGATCGACATGGGGCGCCTCACCGACCTCGGCGTGGACGCGATCGTCACCGACCATCCGGACCGGCTCCGCGCCGTCCTGCGGGCCCGGGGGCTCCCCGTCCCCGCGCCGGCGCTCCTGCCCGTCTGAGCCTGCCCGCCTGAGCCCTGCCCGCCTGAGAGCGGCCCGCCTGAGCCCTGGCCGGTGGCGATCGGGCCCCGGCGGGGGTCAGAGCCAGCCGTTGCGGCGGAAGCCCCGGTACAGGCCGAGGCAGATCCCGGCGATCAGAGCGATGATCATGAAGTAGCCGTAGCGCCACTCCAGCTCCGGCATGTACTTGAAGTTCATGCCGTAGATCCCGGCGATCGCGGTCGGCACCATGAAGATCGCACCCCAGGCGGAGATCTTCCGCATGTCCTGGTTGTCGGCGACCGTCACCTGGGTCATGTGCGCCTGGAGAATCGGGTTGAGCAGCTCGTCGAAGGACTCCACCTGCTCGCGGACGCGGGTGAGGTGGTCCTCCACGTCGCGCAGGTACTCCTTGATCTCGGTCGGCACGAACCGGCGGCCGGACAGGTTGCGCACCGGGCCCGCGAGCGGCCCCACGGCCCGCTTGAGCTGGATCACCTCGCGCTTGAGCCGGTAGATGCGGCGCGACTCGTCGGTGCGCTCGGGCGAGAACACCGCCTCCTCGACCTCGTCCACGTCCTCCTGGATGGCGTCGGCGACGGCGGTGTAGCCGTCCACGACGTGGTCGGTGACGGCGTGCACGACGGCCGCCG
>NZ_JBFAOF010000375.1:0-6446 GCF_040675125.1 Spirillospora sp. NPDC049652
GCGGGCGACCCGGACGCGCTGCGCGCGCTCGGCCCGCCCCTCACCGCGCACATCCGCCGCCTCTGGGAGGCGGGCATGTTCGGCGCGGGCGGCCCCCGGTAGCGCGTCTCAGTCCGTGAGCCACCCCGGGCTGACCAGCCCGGACTCGTAGGCCAGGACGACGAGCTGGGCGCGGTCCCGCGCGGCGAGCTTGGTCATGATGCGGCTGATGTGGGTCTTGGCGGTCGTGGGGCTCAGCACGAGGTGCGCGGCGATCTCGTCGTTGCTGAGCCCGGCGGCGGCGAGCCGCAGCACCTCGCGCTCGCGGTCGGTGAGGGCGCCCAGGCGCGGTCCCGGATCGGGCGCCCGCACGCGGCCGGCGAACTCGCCGATCAGGCGGCGGGTGATCCGCGGCGCGATCAGGGCGTCGCCGCGGTGCACGACCCGGACGGCCTGGATCAGCTCCTCGGGCTCGGTGTCCTTGAGCAGGAAGCCGCTCGCCCCGGCGCGCAGCGCGCCGTAGACGTACTCGTCCAGGTCGAAGGTGGTCAGGATGACCACGCGGACGCCGGACAGGCGCGGGTCGGCGGTGATCGTCCGGGCCGCCTCCAGGCCGTCGGTGCCGGGCATGCGGATGTCCATGAGGACGACGTCGGGACGCAGCGCGCGCACCCCCTCGACCGCCTGCGCGCCGTCCCCGGCCTCGCCGACCACCTCGATGTCGTCCTCGTCGGCGAGGATGGAGCGGAACCCCGCGCGCACCAGCCGCTGGTCGTCCGCCAGCAGAACCTTGATCATGCCGTCCTCTTCTCGTGGGGCAGGCGGGCGCGCACGCGGAAGCCGCCGTCCGGGCCGGGGCCCGCCTCCAGCTCGCCGCCGAGCGCGCGGGCGCGCTCCCGCATCCCGCCGATCCCGCTGCCGGACGCCGCGTGCGTCCCGGGCCCGCCGTGCACCCCGTGCGAGCCGTGCACCCCCTGCGCCCCGTGCGAGCCGGGCCCGCCGTGCGCGGTGCCCGCCGCGTCCGGACGGCCGGGGGTGAGGAGGCGGGCGGCGGCGGGGCCGTCGTCGGTGATCTCGATGGTGACCGCGTCGGGGGCGCGGTCGACGCGGACGTCCACCCGGCTCGCGCGGGCGTGCCGGACCACGTTGGTCAGCGCCTCCTGGACGATCCGGTACGCCGCGAGCCCCACCTCGGTCGGCGGACGGCCCGGACCCGACACGTCCGCCCGCACCTCCAGCCCCGCCGAGCGGGCGCGTTCGACGAGGTCCCCGATGCCGCCGAGGCCCTGCGCGGGCGCGGTCGGGGCGTCCTCGCCCTCCTGCCGCAGGACGCCGAGCATCACCCGCAGCTCGCGCAGCGCCTCGGCGCTGGTCTCGCGGATCGCGGTCAGCGACTCCTCGGCCATCCGCTCGCCGCGCCGCCGGTCCTTCCCGTACCGGCGCAGCGCCGCCGCCGACTGGACGCTGATCAGCGACAGGTGGTGGCCGACGACGTCGTGCAGCTCGCGCGCGATGCGCAGCCGCTCCTCGGTCGCGGCGCGCTGCTCGACCTCGCGGGCGTGCGCGGCGGTGGTGTGCCGCAGCCAGCCGATCACGACGACCGCGACCAGCCAGCCCGCGAGCATGAACAGCGCGACGCCGTTGACGTCGCCGTTGCCCGCCATGGTCCCGAGCCCGACGAGGCCGACGCCGATCGAGCCGAGCCCGGCTGCCACCCGCGGGCGGCCGGACTCCGCGACCGAGTAGAGCGCGACGATGAACGCCACGAGCAGCGGGCCGTCGTAGGTGCTCAGCAGGTAGTAGACGATGCTCGTGAGCAGCGTGAACACGGTGACGGCCACGGGGTGGTCGCGCCGCGCGACCAGGGACGCGCACACCGCGACGATGAGCACCCAGCCCACGGCCGTGACCGTCCAGGACTCCTCGCGCGGCGCGTACAGGGACTGCGCGCTGCCCGCCGTCACCACGACCAGGACGCCGAGGGCGACCGCGACGTCCGCCGCCCGTCCCCGGGGCCATCGGACCACCATGGCCCCACCCTAGGGTCGTCCGGGCGGGACCAGGAACCGAGATCATCCGGCCGGGCCGCCGGCGGGCCCGCCGGCGTGTCCCGGGCCGGGCCGTGCGCGCCGGGGCGTTGACCGCGGAGTGGAACCGGTTCTACTCTCGGCGCGGAACCAAGCTAACGCTTGGCCGACGCGAGCGGGAGGTCCGGTGACCGCAGACTCCGCAGGCAGGGCCGCTCCGGCGGCCGGGGACGTGGCGCGGGCGACGGAGGGGTTCGGCCGGGCGGTCGCCGAGGGCGAGGAGATCATCCGGGACGCGGCGCGCGGCCGCTCGGACCTGGACCTCGCGGAGGGGCTGGAGTACCTCGCGGGCAGCGTCAAGGCGGCGCTGCACATGGCGTGGGCGTACGAGCGGGACTTCCCGTTCTTCGCGCGCTCGACCGGCCCGCACTCCAAGCTCGGCCTCGACAACCCCGACACCCTCTACTTCAACGCCTACCTGCGCGAGGACGCCGAGTACGTGGTCACCGGGCGGCGCGGCAGCACCGCCGACCTGAGCTTCCAGGTGCTGAACGGCGACTACACCCCGTCCGCCTCGCCCGACAGCCTCAGCGCCTTCGACGACCGCGCGTTCGACATCGGCCCGGACGGCTCGTACGAGCTGCGGTTCGGCCCGGAGGACCCGAAGCGCAAGGACGACCCCAACTACTTCACCCTCGGGCCGGGCGCGGCGATGCTGCTCGTCCGCGAGGTGTTCAGCGACTGGGCGGACGAGCGTCCGGGCGAGATCCGCATCCACCGCGCCGACCGGCTCGGGCACGCGCCGCCCGTGCCCACGCCCGCGCGGGAGGCCAAGCGGTTCGACGTCGCCGGGAAGATGCTGGTCTCGCGGCTGCGGACGTTCCTCGCCTTCCCCGAGTGGCACTACCTGAAGCTGCCGGTGAACACGATGACCGAGCCGCGCCCGACGCCCGGCGGGCTCGCCACGCAGTACTCGTCCGCAGGGCACTTCGCGCTCGGCCCGGACGAGGCGCTGATCGTCACCGTCCCGCGCTCGGACGCCCCCTACCAGGGCTTCCAGCTCGGCAGCATGTGGTACGTCTCGCTCGACTACGCCAACCACCAGACGAGCCTCACCGCCGACCAGGCCGCCGCCGACCCGGACGGCATGATCCGCATGGTCGTCGCCGAGCGCGACCCGGGCCTCGCGAACTGGGTCGAGCTCACCGGGCACGACCGGGGCTTCCTCCAGGTCCGCTGGCAGCGGCTCTCCCGCGCGCTCGGCCCGGAGGACGGCCCGCGCGTCGAGGTCGTCCCGTTCGCCGACCTCCCGGCGCGCCTGCCGTTCCACGAGCGGCAGCGCGTCACCCCGTCCCAGTGGGCCGAGCACATCGCGGCCCGCCAGATCTCGACCGCGCGAAGGATGCTGGGCTGATGATGCTGGACGGCCGTGTGATCGTCATCTCCGGGGTCGGCCCCGGCCTCGGGCGCGGGCTGGCGCTCCAGTGCGCGAAGGCCGGCGCGGACGTCGTCCTCGCCGCGCGCACCGAGGAGCGGCTGGAGGACGTGGCGAAGGAGGTGCGGGCGCTCGGCCGGCGCGCGACCGCCGTCCGCACCGACATCCGCGACCCGGCGTCCTGCGAACGGCTCGTCAGCGAGACGCTCGACGCGCACGGGCACGTGGACGGGCTGGTCAACAACGCGTTCGCGATCCCGCCGCTGCAGGACCTGCTGGAGGTGGACGTCGCCGCCGTCCGGCGCGGGTTCGAGACGAACGTGCTGGCCGCGCTGTCCCTGACCAGGCTGTTCGTCCCGGCGCTGGTCGCGTCCAAGGGCTCGGTCGTGATGGTGAACTCGGCCGTCCTGCGGCACTCGAAGGCGACGTTCGGCGCGTACAAGATGGCGAAGTCGGCGCTGCTCGCGCTCGCGCAGGGGCTGTCCACCGAGCTCGGGCCGCGCGGCGTCCGGGTGAACACGATCGCGCCCGGCTGGATCTGGGCCGACAACCTCAAGTGGTACTTCGACCTGCTCGCCACCGAGCGGGGCACGACGTCCCGGCAGGTCTACGACGAGACCGCCGAGACCATCGACCTGCGCAAGCTCCCCGAGCCGGACGAGATCGCCGACGCGGCCGTCTTCCTGCTGTCCTCGTACGCGCGCGCGATCACCGGGCAGTGCCTGGACGTCAACGGCGGCGAGTTCCACCACTGACCCACCGCTGCGGAGACCGGCATTCGAGGAGGCCGCCATGAGGACGGACGTCGGCACGGTCGAGGACCTGCACGCCTCGGCCACGCGCGTCACCGGCCTGACCGACTTCGGCGAGGACGACTACACCGACGGGCTCGAAGTCCTCCTCGCGTCCTACCGGCGGGACGCGCGGCTGACCGAACTCGGGAGCAGGACGCAGCGCGCGTTCCTGCGCGGCGCGCTCACCGCCCGGCTGCTCGCCGAGGACGCCTGGAAGCGGCATCCCGCGCACGCGGACGTCCCGATCGAGCGTCCGGTCTTCGTCACCGGCCTCCCCCGCACCGGGACGACGGCGCTGCACCGGCTGCTCACCGCCGACCCCGCGCACCAGGGCCTCGAACTGTGGCTGACCGAGGTCCCGCAGCCGCGCCCACCGCGCGCGGCCTGGGCGGACGACCCGGTCTTCCAGGCCGTCCAGGCGGGGTGCGAGCGGCACCACGTCGAGCATCCGGAGTTCATGGGCGTCCACTACATGTCGGCGGACATGGTCGAGGAGTGCTGGCAGCTGCTGCGCCAGTCGATGCGGTCGGTCTCGTTCGAGTGCCTGGCGCACCTGCCGTCCTACTCCGCGTGGCTCGCCGGGCAGGACTGGACGCCCGCGTACCGCCGGCACCGCCGCCTGCTCCAGCTGATCGGCCTGAACGACCCCGGCCGCCGCTGGGTGCTGAAGAACCCGAGCCACCTGTTCGCGCTGGACGCCCTGTTCGCCGTGTACCCGGACGCGCTGGTCGTCCAGACGCACCGCGACCCGGCCACCGCGATGGCCTCGATGTGCAGCCTCGCCGCGCACGCGACCGACGGCTGGTCCGAGCTGTTCCGGGGCGAGGTCATCGGCCGCGACCAGCTCGACCTGTGGAGCCGGGGCCTCGCCGCCTTCGAGGCCGAGCGAGCCCGGCACGACCCGGCCCGCTTCTTCGACGTCCGGTACGAGGACTTCGTCCGCGACCCGATCGGCACGGCCGAGGCGATCTACACGCACTTCGCGCTCCCGCTCACCGACGACGCGCGCGCCGCGATGAAGCGCCTGCACAGCGAGTCGAGCGAGGGCCGCGGACGCCCGTCCCACCGCTACACGCTCGCCGACTTCGGCCTCACCCCCGCCGACATCGCCACCCGCTTCGCCTGACCCTCGGACCGCCCGGTTGCGGCTGAATCCTCCGGGAGGAGGATTCACGGTCGTGCGAGTGGCCGCGCTGACGGCCCGTCCGTGGGAGGCGCGCCGCCCGCCCCGCGCACGAGGCTGGGGGCATGACGACGACGAACATCCGGCGGCGGCGCGGCCGAGGGGCACACGGCGCCCGGCGGTCGCCCGACCGGATCCTCGCCGGGGTGCTCGCCGCCGGCGCCGCCGTCCTGCTGGTGTGGACGGTCGGCATGGCCTTCGCGATCCCGCCGTCCGAGCCGCGCCCCGTCAACTGGGCGCTGCTGTGGTGCGGCTTCGACGCGATCGAGATCGCCGTGATGGCGTCCGCCGCGTGGCTCGTCCGCCGCCGCGACGCCCTCGCCCCGCTGGCCCTGTCCGCGCTGGCGACGCTGATGGTCGCCGACGCCTGGTTCGACGTGATGACGGCCCGCTCCGGCCACCTCCCGGCCGCCGTCTCGATGGCCGCCTTCCTGGAACTGCCCCTGGCCGCCGTCCTGCTCACCGCCGCCGCCCGCCTCATCCGCCGGGGCCGCGGCTGAGCAACAGGTATGGCACTTACCGGCCATCCCCGGATGATCCCCGCGAGCCTATGATTTTGCCCCGGACACGCATCCCGCGGCTTCCGGCACCCGCCGAAGGGAGAACCACGGGCCATGCCATCCACCCCGCAGCCATCCACCCCGCAGCCATTTGACCCGCAGCCATTTGACCCGCGCCCGGAACTCGACACCCTCGCCGACCTGCTGCGTGAGCGGTTGCCGGACGACGCCGTGATCACCGGGCCGGCTGCGGTCACCGCGGCGGTCCGGCTGTGGAACTCGCAGGTCACCGCGCGTCCCGCCGTGGTGGCCCGGTGCAGTACGGCGGCCGAGGTCCAGGCCGCGGTGCGCGCCGCCCGCTCGGCGGGCGTGCCGCTGTCGGTGCGGGGCGGGGGCCACGACTGGGCAGGGAGCGCGATCGCCGAGGGCGGCCTCCTGGTAGACCTGGGCGGGATGCGGCAGGTCGCCATCGAGGGGGACGAGGCCCGGGTGGCGGGCGGCGCGACCGTCAGCGACGTCCTGGACGCC